>NZ_JBVJHR010000019.1:0-38355 GCF_055586705.1 Sphaerisporangium sp. NPDC049457
CAGCCTGCCCCCGGTCATCGGCTATTTCTCATGGCGTCCACGGAATACGGAATGGGGAACTGGTGTGCTGGCCATGGACGTGTGCCGGGTCGGGCGCCGTACGGGGGCGCCGGCATCGCCGTACCACTTCTCGCCGACCCGGCGCCGAACACATCCGGCAGACACCGGGTGGGGAAGGGAGCCTGGTGGTCGGGTGTCGGGTGTCGGGTGTGGGTGCGGGCATCGTCGTACCGCTTCTCGCCGACGCGGCGCCGGTCATGTCCAGCACGTGCCGGGGTGGGGAAGGGGGGCCGGTGGGTGGGGGCAGCGGGCCGGGTGGTGGTGCGGGCGGTGGCGTACTGGTTCTCGCCGACCTGGGGCCGACCCGCGTCCAGCACATACCGGGTGAGGGACGGCGCGCGGTGGGCGGGGCCGTGTGGCGTTTCTGTGTCACCTTCTGCTGTTCCGTTGCTGGTTCGGTGTTGGTTGCGTGCAGCACTTGGCGGTGGGGGAGGCAGGTGATGATCGGGGGCCGTGGTGGGGGTGGGTGGGGCTGGGCTGGGTGGTGGGGTTGTGTGGGGGGTCGGGAGTGGTCAGTAGGCTTCTGGTGTGGAATACCAGGCTGTCGAAAAGGCGATCTTGCAGCGCGGGGTGGAGTGGGATATCGATCCCACCCTCGATCGGATCAATGTTCTGATGGACATGTTGGGCCAGCCCCAACGGTCTTACCCGGTCGTGCACATCACCGGCACCAACGGCAAGTCCAGCACGGCTCGCATGATCGACACCTTGCTTCGCGAGCGCAATCTCCGGGTCGGCCGGTTCACGAGCCCACATCTGGTGTCCATGCGCGAGCGCATCACCATCGACGGGGAGCCGCTCAGCGAGGAGCGCTTCACCGAGGTCTATGAGGATGTCCAGCCCTACCTTCAGCTCGTCGACCAGCAGCGGGGACGGCTGTCGTTCTTCGAGACGCTGACGGCGATGGCGTACGCGGCCTTCGCCGACGCGCCGGTGGACGTCGCCGTCATCGAGGTCGGCATGGGCGGCACCTGGGATTCGACCAGCGTGGCGGACGGCACCGTCGCCGTCATCACTCCCATCTCCCTCGACCACCTCGAATACCTCGGGCCGGACATCGAGGCCATCGCGCGGGAGAAGGCCGGCATCATCAAGCCCGGCGCGACGGCCGTGCTGTCGCAGCAGCCGCTCGGGGCGGCCGAGGTGCTCATGCGCAGGGCCGCCGAGACCGGAGCGACGGTGGCCCGTGAGGGCCTGGAGTTCGGGGTGACGCACCGAGAGGTGGCGATGGGAGGGCAGATGCTGCGCCTCCAAGGACTCAAGGGCGTGTACGAAGAGGTCTTCCTCCCGCTCTATGGAGAGCACCAGGCCGGCAACGCCGCCTGTGCTCTCGCGGCGGTCGAGGCGCTCACCGGCGGTGACGACCCGCTCGACGGCGACCTGGTGCGGCGCGCGTTCGCCTCGGTCACCTCGCCGGGGCGCCTGGAGGTCGTCCGGCGTGGGCCGACGGTCATCGTGGACGCGGCGCACAATCCCGGCGCCATGGAGGCGGTCGTCGAGGCCATGGAGGAGTCGTTCGGCTTCACCCGGCTGATCGCAGTGGTCTCCGTGATGGCCGACAAGGACGTGCCCGGTGTGCTGGAGTTGCTGGAGCCCATCGTGGAGGAGATCGTCGTCACGCGGAACTCCTCGCCCCGGTCCATGGACCCCGACGAGCTGGCCGCGCTGGCCGAGGACGTCTTCGGCGGCGAGCGCGTCCACCGGGCGGCCCGCCTCGACGACGCCATCGACCTCGCCATCGGCCTCGCGGAGGAGACCGGTGAGTTCACCGGGGCGGGGGTCCTCATCACCGGGTCGGTGGTGACCGTCGGCGATGCCCGGCTGCTGCTGAAGGCCGGCGCCGGGCAGTGAGCCGCGGAGTCGTGGAAGTTCGCGGAGTCGTGGAAGGCCGCGGAGTCATAGGAGGCCGCAGAGTCGTGGAGGGGGCGAGGGCGTGAACATCACCGTCACGCCGGGGATGCGGCGGCTGTGCGCCAGCGTGCTCGGCATGGAGGCCATTGTTCTGGGGCTGATCACGCCGGTGGCCATCATGATCAACGACGTGCCCCCCGCCGTGGCGGTCACCGTCGGCATCGGGCTGGCGCTGGCGTGTGTGGTGGTGACGGGCCTGCTCAAACGGCCCTTCGCCTACATCGCCGGCAGTGTCCTGCAGGTGCTGGCCATCGCCACGGGGTTCCTGGTCCCGATGATGTTCTTCCTCGGTGTGATCTTCGCGGCACTTTGGGTCACGGCAATATTCGTCGCTCGTCGTGTCGAGGGAGTGACTTAGCGCTAAAGTCGGCCAGTATGGCCGTACCCCCCATCCAGGCCGCAGGCCTCGCGACACTTGGCCGGGTCAATCGTCTGCCGCTGGTGCTCGACGTCGTCGCCGGGCTCCTCATCGCGGTCGCGCTTCCGCTGGCGATCGTCGCCGTGCCCAACACCATCTCCGTGGTCTCCGCACTGCTCCCGCCCGATCTGGCCGGGGTGTGGATCCTCAGAGCCCACGGTCTGGCGCTTCCCGTGATGCTTTTCACGGTGCCTCTCGCCGGGATGGCGCTGAGACGGTTCAACGCCGCATCGATGCTGCTGGCCGGGCTCGCGTGCCTCGCCGTGGCAGATGTGGCCGGTGGCTTCGCCGACTCGACGGTCACTGTGGGCGTGTTGCGCGTCCTGCACGGTGTCGGGGCGGGTGTGCTGGTCCCGGCGACGTTCGCCGCAGGCCACGAGCGGCCGGACGCGTCCCGTGCCGTCCTGCAGCCGCTCTGGGCCGGAGCGCTGGCCGTCAGCCTGCTGGGAGCCCAGGCTCTGGCCCTCTGGCCGCTTGACGCGGTGACGTCGTGGCGGGTGACCCTTCAGCCTTATCCGCTGCTGACCGGTGTGGCGCTCGCCCTGGCCGCGGTCCACTTCGTCCTCTGGCGCATGACGACCGACAGCGTGCCGTCCGAGCGCGGGTCCTCCCGCATGTCCTCGCGAGCCTCTTCACGCATGTCTTCACGCATGTCTTCGGGCGCGACGGACGGCGCGGCGGGGGAGTCGGCTCTGTTGGGTGATGTGCCTGCTTCGCCGGCCAGGTCGGCGGACGGGCGGGCGGTGCCGGGTGGGCCGGCGAAGCAGGCTGAGGCGACGTCCGATGGGCCGGCGGTGTCCACCGAATCAGTGGGTGAAAGGCCGGTGTCCGGCCCGAGTTCCGCCGGCCTGGGTCCTGACGGCCTTGGGTCCGCTGGTCTCGGAGCCGCGGGTCGGGGGGGTCTTGGGCCGGCCGCAGGGTTGTCGGGGGGCGTGGCCCTGCTCGCCTTCGGCACGACCTTCGACTGGCCGTCCGGGCTCATCTTGGCCGCCGCGGCGGTCGCGGTGGTGATGCTGCTGGCTATGGCGGGTCTCAGCCGGGTCGAGGGCCCGGGGGCCCGCTCCGTCGCGTTCGTCATGATCGCCGTCGGCCTCGTCGTGCTGCCGACCGCCGCCCAGGTGACGTACGTGGAGCTGGGCGGTCTCGGCGGGCCCGGGCTCTCGGGGCTGTGGGCGCCGTTCGGCCTCGCCGCCGTAGTGGCGTTCGCGGCCGCGTCGGTGGCCGGACGGCTGGGGGCGGGGGCGGCGCCGAAGCTCGTGGGAGGCGGCCTGGTCACCATGGTGGTCGGCTTGTGCGCGGTGCGGTTGTTCGTCCCTTCCGCGTCGGGCATGCCGCTCGTCGTGCCGTTCGCGTTGCTCGCGGCGGGCGCGGCCGTGGCCGTCACCTCGGCGGTCCGCAGCGCCGGGTACCGGGCCGCGCTGTTCGGCCTTTCGCTCTGCTTCCCTGCCGTCCTGTGCGGATTCCTGCTGGGCACCGGCATCCAGGTCGGCCGGCTTCGCGCGGTGAGCACGTCGGGCAAGGTCACCTCCGAGGCCATGATCGACGGGTTCGTCGGCGCGCTGCACATCTGGGCGCTGGTCGCCGGGTTCACCGTCGTCATCGTGCTGGTCCTCGTGTCCGTGCTCGCGCGGCGCGGGTACGAGGCGGACGGCACCGCCGGCGATGACGCCGGCGGCGGCTTCGCGGCGCCGCAGGGGACGCCGCTGGAGACGCCTCGCCGGCCGCCGGGCGAGGGCATCGCCGCGTCGGGGTCGCGACGGAGATCGACATCGAGGGTGTCCGACGTCAAGGTCGCGCCGCACCGGGACGCCCGCACGCTGCCCTTCCAGGCGCCGGACTTCTCGGACCCGGCCCCGGCTCCAGGAGCGCTACCTCCGACGGCTCCGACTTCTCCGAGGGAGATGACTCCGCCGATGGCTTCGACTCCTCCGGGAGATTCGACTCCGCCGTCTGCTTCGACTCCTTGGACGGCTTCGACCGCGTCGGTCGCCGCGGGTTCGGATGTCCGTGACGCTCCGGAGACCTCGGACACTCCCGATGCTCCGCGTGCTGCCGCTTCGCCGGGCCGGCCCCCGGTCGCCGAACCGGGGACTCCGGGTGGCGCCTCCGACACCGCGGTGCTTCCGGCCATCCCGCCGCCCGCTTCCTCTCCGGAGGGCCCTTCGGGCAGGGACGGTGACCCCGGCGCCGTTCTTTGAGGCGACATGGGCTCTTTGGGGCGTGGGCGTCGGTGGTGGTGGCGGCGCCGGAGGACGGCGACGGCGGCGCAGGCCGGTAAGCTGCGGGCACGCTTCCCCTTATTCGCCGGTGGCCATGCGCGCAGGCCGGCGAACACAACGAAGGAGATATCCAGTGTCCGAGCGCACGCTTGTCCTGATCAAGCCCGACGGCGTCCGTCGCGGCCTCATCGGTGACGTGATCGCCCGCGTGGAGCGCAAGGGCCTCAAGGTCGTGGCGATGGACCTCCGCACGCTCGACGTCGAGACCGCCAAGGCCCACTACGCCGAGCACTCCGAGAAGCCGTTCTTCGGCGAGCTCGTCGACTTCATCACCTCCGGTCCGCTGGTGGCCCTGGTCCTGGAGGGCCCGCGCGCCGTCGAGGCGTTCCGCGCCCTGGCCGGTGCGACCGACCCGGTGAAGTCGGCGCCGGGCACGATCCGCGGCGACCACGCCCTTGAGATCGGTGAGAACATCGTCCACGGGTCCGACTCGCCCGAGTCGGCGGCCCGCGAGGTCAAGATCTTCTTCCCCGACCGCTTCTGAGGTCCGGCCCGGCCGCGCCGAGACAGGCGGTCGGGACATGGCTTTCAGGGCCCCGGCGCGAGGCGCGCCGGGGCCCTGACGCGTCGCGGGGGCGTTGACGCAGGTCGGCGCGGTGCCGCCCGGTAAAGGACGCCAATTTTTCTGTGGTCGCGTGGCTCGTTGCCCTCACGAGTGGGTACGTCACGTTACGATTCGAATGCGAATCGTAATCTCTCGCGAACGACCTGAAGGAAGGTTTCCTTCCCCATGGGCAGCAAGCTGGCATTCCTCGGCCGTGACATGGCCGTCGACCTGGGCACCGCCAACACTTTGGTCTACGTGCGCGGGCGCGGCATCGTGCTCAACGAGCCGTCGGTGGTCGCCATCAACACGACCACCGGCAAAATCGTGGCGGTGGGCATCGAGGCCAAGAGGATGATTGGCCGAACGCCTGGCAACATCGTGGCGATACGCCCCTTGAAGGACGGCGTGATCGCCGACTTCGACGTGACCGAGCGCATGCTGCGCTATTTCATCCAACGGGTCCACAAACGCAGTCATTTCGCCAAGCCGCGCATCATCGTGGCCGTGCCCAGTGGCATCACCGGGGTCGAGCAGCGCGCGGTCAAAGAGGCGGGCTACCAGGCCGGGGCGCGGCGGGTGTACATCATCGAAGAGCCGATGGCGGCCGCGATCGGAGCCCGACTGCCGGTTCACGAGCCCACGGGCAACATGGTCGTCGACATCGGCGGGGGCACCACCGAGGTGGCGATCATCTCGATGGGCGGCATCGTGACGAGCCAGTCGATCCGCGTCGGTGGCGACGAGCTCGACCAGGCGATCATCTCGTTCGCCAAGAAGGAGTACTCCCTGATGCTCGGGGAGCGCACCGCGGAAGAGATCAAGATCGCCATAGGCTCGGCGTGCCCGACCGGTGACGACTGCCATGCCGAGATCCGCGGGCGCGACCTGGTCAGCGGGCTGCCCAAGACGATCGTCGTCTCGGCCGACGAGATCCGCAAGGCCACCGAGGAGCCGCTCAAGATCATCGTCGACGCGGTCAAGTCCACGCTGGACAAGTGCCCTCCGGAGCTCTCAGGCGACCTGATGGACCGCGGCGTCGCGCTCACCGGCGGCGGCGCCCTGCTCAAGGGCATGGACGACCGGCTGCGTGACGAGACCGGCATGCCCATCCATCTCGTGGAGAACGCGCTGGACTCCGTGGCGCTCGGCTCGGGCAAGTGCGTCGAGGAGTTCGAGGTGCTGCAGCAGGTGCTCGTGCCGGAGCCGAGACACTGATGGAGCCGAGACACTGATGAGGGATACCCGCCGTGCGCGGTTGATCCTTGGCCTGTTGCTGGCCGCGGCGCTTGTCCTGATCACCATCGATCACCGGCAGCGTGACGACTCCTTGTTCGAGCCCGTCCGTACGGCGGCGTCGTCGCTGTTCGGCGCCGCCGAGGAGGCCGGCACTGGGGTCGTGCGGCCCGTCGGCGAGTTCATCGACACCTACTCCTCGGCCCCGCAGTACAAGCGGCAGGTCGCGGCGTTGCGTGCGGAGAACGCCCGGCTGAGGCGTGAGGTGACGGCCAACAGTCTCGACCGCCGCAGGTCGGCCGAGCTGTCGCGCATGCTCGGGCTGTCCGGGCTGGGCGGCTACCGCGTGGTCGCCGCCCAGGTGATCGCCAGACGCGGGGTGCCGGGGTTCGAGGACGCCGTCGAGATCGACGCGGGCAGGGGCGACGGGGTGCGGCCGGAGATGACCGTGCTCAGCGGCGACGGCCTGGTCGGCCGGGTCGTGCACGCCGGGCCGTCGACCTCGACGGTCGTCCTGCTGACCGACCCCGCCTCTGCGGTGGGGGCGCGGCTGGAGGGCGGCAACCAGATCGGCGTCGTGACCGGGCTCGGCCCCGCGGCGGAGGACCACCTCGTCCGGTTCCGGGTACTGGACTCGACGGCGACGCTGACCCTCGGCCGCCGCATCGTCAGTTTCGGCTCCCAGCACGGCACGCCGTACGCGCCGGGGCTGCCGATGGGCGTCATCGAGCGGGTGGAGTCCACCCCGGGCGAGCTCACCCGGGTGGCGTACGCCAAGCCGTTCGTCGACTTCGGTGCCCTTGACGTCGTTGGAGTGGTGGTGCGGGCGCCGCAGCGTGATCCGCGGGACGCGATGCTGCCTCCGGCGCCCGCGCCCGCGAAGGCGCGGGTTCGCGCGACCGCCCCGCCCGCGACCGCCCCGCCGGCGGCGGCGCCGTCCGCCCCGCCCGCCGTGGTGTCGCCGGCGCCCGGGGCGTCGTCCGCGCCGTCCACGCCGTCCACCTCGCCGTCGTCGCGAGCACGGCAGCGAGCACGGCAGGACGAGGGCGCCGAGCGCGCGGACGAGGCGGACGACCGTGACGGAGCCGACCGCGAGAGGGTGCGCGGCATGCACCGGCGTCCCGGTCGGGCGCCCGCCGGGGGCGCCGGTCAGGCAGGGGCCGCGCACGCCGCCCGGCGGCCGGGCGGCGGGCCGCGTGCGCCCACCGGCACGGCCGTACGGGCGAAGACGCCCGAACGGGCCGGCAAGGCGAGACGGGCGGCCGGGCGACATGACTGACGACAGACAGACAGACAGACACGGTCCGTACTGGGGGCACCGGGCGTGAGCCGCGCTGCGGTGCCGCGTGTGGAGGCGAGGCGTGAGCCACGGGGACGTGCTGCGGAGGGTGAGGGCCGTTCGTGGTGCGGGGCCTGAGGGTTCGTGGTGTGGCGCCTGAGGGTTCGTGGTGCGGGGCCTGAGGGGTCGTGGTGCGAGGGGTGAGGGTCGCTTGTGGTGCGGGGCCTGAGGGGTCGTGGTGCGAGGGGTGAGGGTCGCTTGTGGTGCGGGGGCTGAGGGGTCGTGGTTTGGAGGGATTGAGGGTCGTTCGCGGTGGGGCGGGGCTTGAGCGGGGCGGGACCGGTGGGCGAGAGGACATGAAGGCGTGATACGAGGGATGGCGGCGGTGCTGCTCGCCGGCCTCATCATGATCGTGCAGGTCACCGTCGTGAACCGCCTGCCTCTGCCCGGCGGCGGAGGCCCCGATCTGATCTTGATGGGCGTGGTGGTGTCCGGCCTGGCCCGTGGCGCGGTGACCGGCGCGGGCGTGGGCTTCGCCGCGGGCCTGGTCGCCGACGTCCTGCCGCCGGCCGCTCACGTCATCGGCCAGTACGCGCTGGTGTTCTGCCTGGTCGGGTACCTGGTCGGCCGGGCGGCCGAGCGGGCGCCCGGCTTCGGGGCGGTGACCATGATCTTCATGGTGGTGCTCGCGCCGCTCGCGGCGGCGGGCATCGGCGGCCTGCTCGGCGATCCCCGCGTCGACTGGCCGGCGTTGCTGGGCCGGTGGCCGTCCCTGGTGATGTACAACCTCGCCATAGCGGCGGTGATGTTCTGGATGGTGTCCCGCGCCTCGGGGGAACGCCGGAGGCGCGAGGCCGTGCCGACGGGGTCCTATCCGGTCCGGAGGCACGTGTGAACCGCGTCCGCGCACGGCTGGTGGTGGTGCAGTTCCTCGTGGTGACCCTGCTCGCGGTGCTCACCGTGCGGCTGTGGCAGGTGCAGGTCGTGCGCGGCCCCAAGTTCGTGGCGGCGGCCACCGAGACGCGCACCCGCGACGTCATCGTCCCCGCGGTTCGCGGCCCGATCCTGGACGCCGCCGGGCGGCCTCTGGTGCGCAACCGCACCGCGCTGGTCGTCTCGGTCGACCGCGCTGAGCTTGAACGCATGCCCGACGGGGGAATGGCGGTGCTCAAGCGGCTCGGGGCGGTGCTCGGCCGGCCGGTGAAGGAGCTTCGCGAGCGCATCCGGCCGTGCGGGCCGCACGTGACGCGCCCGTGCTGGCCGGGGTCGCTGTACTCGCCGATCCCGATCGACGACAAGGTCGACCCGCGCCAGGCGCTGCAGATCCTGGAGCGGCAGGAGGACTTCCCCGGCGTGATCGCCGAGGTGCAGGCCGTGCGCGAGTACCCGCTCGGGTCGGGGGCGTCCCAGACCCTGGGCTATCTTCAGCCGGTCACCGAGGACGAGCTGAAGAAGCGGTCGAAACTGAAGGCGAACTTCTCCGGCGTCGACCTGGTGGGCCGGGACGGCCTGGAGTACGTCTACGACGAGGCGTTGCGCGGGTCGCCGGGGCTGCGCCGGGTGCAGGTCGACCGCATGGGCAAGGTGCTCGGGGTCGAGCGTCAGACCTCTCCTGTCCCCGGCGACATTCTGATCACGCACATGGACGCCAACGTGCAGAAGATCGTCGACCGGGCGCTGGCGAACGCCATGAAGAACGCCCCGAAAGCCGACGGCGCCGCCGCCGTGGTCCTGGACGTGAAGACGGGCGGGGTGATCGCGATCGGCAGCGTGCCCACCTACGACCCGGCCGTGTGGGCGGGCGGCATCTCGGAGAAGGACTACCAGCACCTGCTCTCCGAGAAGGCCGGCCTGCCCCTGATCTCGCGCGCCACCCACGGCCAGTACGCGCCGGGTTCGACGTTCAAGATCTCCTCGGTGGCGTCGATGGTGCGGGACGGCTACCCGCTGAACGGCAAGTACGACTGCCCCGGCGTCTACGACGTGGCCGGCACGGCGTTCCACAACTTCCGCGGCATCGGGCTCGGCGTGCTCGATCTGCACACGGCGCTGGTGAAGTCCTGCGACACCATCTTCTACAAGGCGGCCTACGAGATGTGGAAGCGGGACGGCGGCCTGAAGCCCGTGAAGCATCCGAAGGAGCCGATGACCAACACCGCCAAGGCGTTCGGCTTCGGCAGGAAGACCGGCATCGACCTGCCCGGCGAGGTGCCGGGGCGCATCCCCGGCCGCGCCTGGAAGAAGGAGATGTGGGCGGCGATGCGGCACCTCAGCTGCACCCGGGCCAAGACGGGCTATCCCGAGGTGGAGAAGAAGAACCCCGGCCGCGCCGCCTACCTCAAGAGGCTGGCCAACGAGAACTGCCTGGAGGGGTTCGAGTGGAAGGCCGCCGAGGCCGCCAACCTCTCCATCGGCCAGGGCGACGTCCTGGTCACGCCGTTGCAGCTCGCCGCCGCCTACGCCGCGCTGGTCGGCGACGGCCGGCTGCGCAGCCCGCGCATCGCCAAGGCGATCGTCCGGCCGGACGGCACCGACGTGCAGGAGATCAAGGCGCCGGTGACCGGACGTCTGCCGATCGACAAGGGCACCCGTGACTACATCCGGGCCGCTCTGAGCGAGGTGCCCTCGGACGGCACGGCCGCCGGAGCCTTCAGCGGGTTCCCGATGAACGTGGTGAAGATCGGCGGCAAGACCGGTACGGCCGAGGTGTACGGCAAGGAGGACACCTCCTGGTTCGCCTCGTTCGCCCCGGCGAACGATCCCCGGTTCGTGGTCGTCGTCACCGTCTCGCAGGGCGGACAGGGCGCGATGGCGGCGGCGCCGGCGGCCCGCGAGATCTACGAGGGCATCTACGGCATCAAGGGCAAGGCCGCCCTGCCCGGCGGCAGGCCCGCCGACCGCCTGCCCAAGATCAGCAGAGACGGGACGGTGGTGCAGTGAGCCAGGCACTGGCCCCGCGGAGCCGGTCGCTGATGCGCCGGGCCATGGGCGCGCGATCGGCAGTGTGGCGGGTCGACGGCGTCCTGCTCGTCGCCGTCATGGCGCTGTCGGTGATCGGCACCCTGTTGGTGTGGTCCTCCACGCGCACCTGGGCGGCCGGAGCGCCGACCGGCATGGTCAAGAAGCACATGCTCAACCTGGCCATCGGCTGGGTGCTGTGCGGCATCGCGGCGATGGCCGACCAGCGCAGGCTGCGCATCTACGCTCCGGCGATCTACGGGGTCTCGCTGCTCGGGCTGCTGGCGGTGATCACGCCGCTCGGGTCGACGATCAACGGCTCCCACTCGTGGATCCTGCTGGGGGGCGGGTTCGCGGTCCAGCCGTCGGAGCTGGCCAAGCCGGCGCTGATCCTCATGCTGAGCGCGCTGCTGGCCGAGCCCGTGCCGGGCACCGACCGGCCGCGCCCGCTGGACCTGCTGCTGTGCGCCGCCGCGGCGGCCATCGCGATGGGGCTGGTCATGCTGCAGCCCGACTTCGGCACCACCATGGTGCTGGCCGTCATCACGGCCGCCGCGATGATCTTCGCCGGTCTGCGAAAGCGCTACATCGCGGGGCTCGCCGTGCTGGCGATGGCCGGGGCCGCCGCCGTGTGGCTGCTCGGCCTGCTCAAGCCCTATCAGATCGCCCGTTTCACGGCGTTCATCAACCCGGCCAACGACCCGCGCGGGGCCGGGTACAACAGTACGCAGTCGCTGATCGCCATCGGCTCGGGGGAGTTGTTCGGCAAAGGGCTGTTCCACGGCGGCCAGACCACCGGGCGGTTCGTCCCCGAGCAGCACACCGACTTCATCTTCACGGTGGTGGGGGAGGAGTTCGGGTTCCTCGGCGCGGTCACCGTGGTGGCGCTGCTCGGAGTGGTGCTGGTGCGCGGGCTGCGCATCGCCCGCCGTTCTGAGGACCGCTTCAGCGCGATGGTGGTGGGCGGCATCGTGTGCTGGTTCGCGTTCCAGACCTTCGTCAACGTCGGCATGACGATCGGCATCATGCCGATCACCGGGGTGCCGCTGCCCTTCGTGTCCTACGGCGGCACCGCCACGTTCGCCAACATGATCGCCATCGGGCTGTTCCAGGCCGTGCACATACGAGAACGCCCGTTCTGAGCCCTGCCCCGCTCTCCGCGCGGGCGCGCCGGGGAGCTTGGAGTGGCGCCGGCCGGGGTGTGCTGGCGCGAGGGGAGGCGGGCAGCAACTAACCTTAATCGCATGTCTGTCGAGTCGTTGTTTCCCCGTCTGGAAGCGCTCCTGCCCAGCGTGCAGAAGCCGATCCAGTATGTCGGTGGTGAGCTTAATTCGACCGTCAAAGACTGGGACGAGGCATCCGTCCGCTGGGCGCTGATGTATCCGGACGCCTACGAGGTCGGCCTGCCCAACCAGGGCGTGCAGATTCTTTACGAGATCCTGAACGAGCTGCCCGAGACGCTGGCCGAGCGCACCTACGCCGTCTGGCCCGACCTTGAGGCGCTCATGCGCGAGCATGGCGTGCCGCAGTTCACGGTCGACGCGCACCGCCCGGTGCGGGCGTTCGACGTCCTCGGCGTCTCGTTCTCGACCGAGCTCGGATACACCAACCTGCTGACCGCCCTCGACCTGGCCGGCATCCCGTTCGACGCCGCCGACCGCGGCGAGGACGACCCCATCGTGCTGGCCGGCGGCCACGCCGCGTTCAACCCCGAGCCGATCGCCGACTTCCTGGACGCCGCGGTGCTCGGCGACGGCGAGCAGATCGCCATCGCCATCTCCGAGGTGATCCGCGAGTGGAAGGGCGAGGGGCGCCCGGGCGGGCGCGACGAGCTGCTCATGCGGCTGGCCTCGACCGGCGGGGTGTACGTGCCGAAGTTCTACGACGTCGAGTACCACCCCGACGGGCGCATCAAGAGGGTCGCGCCGAACAGGTCCGGCGTGCCGTGGCGGGTGCAAAAGCACACGGTGATGGATCTCGACGAGTGGCCCTATCCCAAGAAGCCGCTGGTCCCGCTCGCCGAGACCGTGCACGAGCGGTTCAGCGTCGAGATCTTCCGCGGCTGCACGCGCGGCTGCCGGTTCTGCCAGGCCGGCATGATCACCCGTCCGGTCCGCGAACGGTCGATCACCACGATCGGCGACATGGTCGAGGTCGGCGTGAAGGAGTCCGGCTTCAACGAGGTCGGCCTGCTGTCGCTGTCCAGCGCCGACCACTCCGAGATCGCGGAGGTCGCCAAGGGGCTCGCCGACCGCTACGAGGGCACCAACACCAGCCTGTCGCTGCCGTCCACCCGCGTCGACGCGTTCAACATCGACCTGGCGAACGAGTTCTCGCGCAACGGCCGGCGCTCCGGTCTGACGTTCGCGCCCGAGGGCGGGTCCGAGCGCATGCGCAAGGTCATCAACAAGATGGTCACCGAGGAAGACCTCATCCGCACCGTCACCGCGGCCTACAGCCAGGGCTGGCGGCAGGTGAAGCTCTACTTCATGTGCGGGCTGCCCACTGAGACCGACGAGGACGTGCTCGGCATCGCCGACCTGGCCAAGAAGGTCATCAAGGCGGGCCGCGAGGCCACCGGCACGCGTGACATCCGGTGCACGGTGTCGATCGGCGGGTTCGTGCCCAAGCCGCACACCCCGTTCCAGTGGGCCGCCCAGTGCGACCACGAGACCGTCGACCGGCGGCTCAAGCAGCTCAGAGACTCGCTGCGCTCCGACAAGGAGTACGGCAAGGCCATCGGCTACCGCTACCACGACGGCCAGCCCTCCATCGTCGAGGGCCTGTTGTCGCGGGGCGACCGCCGGGTCGGCGCGGTCATCAGGGCGGTGTGGGAGGACGGCGGCCGTTTCGACGGCTGGAGCGAGCACTTCTCCTACGCCCGCTGGATGTCCTGCGCCGAGAAGGTCTTCGCCGGCGGGCCGGTCGACGTCGACTGGTACACCATCCGCGAGCGCGAGGAGGTCGAGGTGCTCCCCTGGGACCACCTGGACGCCGGCCTCGACCGCGAGTGGCTGTGGCAGGACTGGCAGGACGCCACCAGCGACACCGAGGTCGAAGACTGCCGCTGGACGCCCTGTTACGACTGCGGTGTCTGCCCCAGCATGGGGACCGAGATCCAGATCGGCCCAACCGGCAAGAAACTGCTTCCGCTCACGGTCGTCTGACGACCCGCGGGCCCCGCCCGCGGCGGCCGGCCGCGTCCGATGGAAGCGAACGCCGGCGGTGGTCGTTGACCAGTAGAGACATCCGGTCGCCATCCAGAAAGGATCACGTAACTGAAGAACCCCGTTCCTGATGGGCCTCCGCCCGCGCCCGTGGTGCAGCGCCTTCGCGTGCGCTACGCCAAGCGCGGCCGGTTGCGGTTCACCAGCCATCGAGACATCTCGCGCGCCATCGAACGAGCGGTGCGCCGAGCCGGCATCCCGGTCGGCTTCAGCGCGGGATTCACCCCCCATCCGAAGATCTCCTACGCGGGAGCCGCCCCCACGGGGGTGGCCAGCGAGGCCGAATATCTTGAGATCGGCGTCGTGTCGCCGTGCGAGCCCGCGCGGCTGCGCGACGATCTCGACGCGTCCCTGCCGCCCGGGCTCGACGTGCTGGACGTCGTCGAGGCGAGCGGCGGCAGCCTGGCCGACCGGCTCGAGTGCTCCATCTGGCAGGTACGCCTGGCCGGAGCCGATCCGGAGGCCGCGAAGGCCGCGGCCGAGCTTTTCCTGGCCGCCGAGCGTGTCGAGGTCGAGCGCCTGACCAAAAAGGGCCTGCGCCGCTTCGACGCGAGAGAGGCCGTCATCGCGTTGACGGCCGATGACGGGGCGGAAGAAACCGCGGGCCGGGAGCCCGGCTCGCCATGTGCGATACTTCGTATGGTTGTACGGCACGTTACGCCCGCCGTTCGACCCGACGACGTGCTCACGGGTCTGCGACTTGTGGCCGATTTCGCGCCGCCGTCACCCCCCGCGGTGACCAGGCTGGCGCAGGGGCCGCTCGACGCGCGCACCGGTGGGACCGCCGACCCGCTCGACCTGGACCGCGACGTTCGCGGCGGCGAGCCGGGAACGGCTGTACGGCACGTCGCTGACCACAAATAGGACTTGGCGTCGGGCCCCGCGAGGCGGCCTGGCGCACAGCGAGAGACGAGAGCTCCCGCGCGGCGCGGAGACGCGCCCGGGAGCCTGACGGGAGAACGCCCGCATGCTCGACAACGAGCCCATTGTCGGGGCCTTCGGCTCTGACGGGGATACAACAGCACAGCAAGAGGCGAAGCCGGTCCGCCGGCGCCGGGCGGCGAGCCGTCCGGCAGGCCCGCCGCCCGAGGAGGCCGAGCGGGCCGCGGGCCTGGTGACCGCTCCGCCCGACACCCCGGCCGCCGCGCCGGTCGCGGAGGTTCCGGCGCCCCGGCACGAGGCCGACGCCGAGATCACATCCGCGGCGCGGGCCGACGATGCCGCGGCGCCGGCCGAGGTACCGGCGGAGGCGCCGGCGAAGCGCGCCACCCGGTCGCGCCGCGTCACCGCCAAGGACCCGTCCGCGCCCGCGGCCACCCGGCGTACACGCACGACCAAGAAGGCCGCCGCGCCGGTCGAGGGCGCCGCCGAGGACCACGGCGCCGAGGCCGCGCCGCAGGCCGCGGTTGAGGAGCCCGTACCGGCGCCGGAGGCCGCGTCACAGACCGCGCCACAGGCGGCGGCTGAGGCGACTCCGGCGGCCCAGGCCGAGGCCCCGCAGGCCACCGCCGAGGAGGCCGCTCCGGCGGCCCCCGCGCGTCGCAGGCGCACCAGGAAGGCCGCCGAGGTCGCGCAGGCCGCGGCGGAACGCTCCACCTCCGCCGAGCCGCAGGCCGCTCCGGCCGCCCCGGCGGCCGAGGAGACGCCTGCCGTGTCCGGCCAGGTCACGCCCGAGGTCGTCGAGTCCCTGCCGGTCGAGGAGCCGCTGGACGACGAGCCCGCGGGCGAGGACGTCGCCGAGGAGTCGCGCCCGCAGGGCGCGCTGTTCGCCGACCCGTTCGGCCTGAGCGCGGTCACCGAGGCGCGCATCGCCCCGGCCGTCACCTTCCAGGCGCCCGCCGCGGTGTTCCAGCCGATCTTCCAGGCCCCTGAGCCGCGCGCCGCCGTGCCGCCCGTGGTGCCCGAGCCCCGGCAGTACGCCGAGCCCGCGCCCGAGCCCGCCGAGGCGGAGGACGCCGCCGAGGACACGGAGCTCACCGAGATCGACTCCGACGAGGACGACGACCAGGACGACGCGGCCGGGCGCCGCCGCCGTCGCCGGCGGGGCGGCCGAGGCCGGGCCAAGGTCCGCGAGCAGGACGAGACCGACGAGACCGAGGACGCCGAGGAGGACGCGCGCGCCGCGTCCGCCGGCCAGGCGCAGCCGTCCGCCGAGGACGAGGGCGCCGGCGACCAGGACGATGAGGAGTCCGGCACCTCCCGCCGTCGCCGCCGTCGCCGCCGCAGGGGCGGGGACGAGGGCGAGGCCACCGTCGACGACCCGCCGAACACCGTGGTGCGCATCCGCGCGCCCAGGGCCGGCCGTCCGGTCTCGGTGGACGAGGTCCAGGGCTTCCGCGGCTCCACCCGCCTGGAGGCCAAGAAGCAGCGCCGCAGGGAGGGCCGCGAGCAGGGCCGCCGCCGCCCGCCGGTGATCACCGAGTCGGAGTTCCTCGCCCGCCGCGAGAGCGTCGAGCGGGTGATGGTGGTGCGCCGCCAGGGCGGCCGCACCCAGATCGCGGTGCTGGAGGACGGCGTGCTCGTCGAGCACTACGTCGACCGCGAGGCCAGCCAGTCCTACGTGGGCAACGTCTACCTGGGCAAGGTGCAGAACGTCCTGCCGTCGATGGAGGCCGCCTTCATCGACGTCGGCAAGGGCCGCAACGCCGTCCTGTACGCCGGCGAGGTCAACTTCGACACCGCGGGCCTGGAGGGCCAGCCCAAGCGCATCGAGTCGGCGCTGAAGTCCGGCCAGTCGGTGCTCGTCCAGGTCACCAAGGACCCGATGGGACACAAGGGCGCCCGTCTGACCAGCCAGATCAGTCTGCCCGGCCGTTACCTGGTCTACGTGCCCGACGGCTCGATGACCGGCATCAGCCGCAAGCTTCCCGACAAGGAGCGCAGCCGGCTCAAGGCCATCCTGAAGAAGGTCATGCCCGAGAACGCCGGCGTGATCGTGCGCACCGCCGCCGAGGGCGCCTCCGAGGACGAGCTCAGCCGCGACGTCGCCCGTCTGTCGGCGCAGTGGGAGAACATCCAGCGCAAGGCCAAGTCGGCCAGCCCGCCCGAGCTGCTGTACTCCGAGCCCGACCTGACGGTCCGCGTGGTGCGCGATGTCTTCAACGAGGACTTCTCCTCGCTGGTCGTGGCCGGCGACGAGGTGTGGGGCACGGTCGACGAGTACGTCCGCTACGTCGCGCCGCACCTGGCCGACCGCCTCACCAAGTGGGAGGACGGCGACGTCTTCGCGGCCTACCGCATCGACGAGCAGATCTCCAAGGCGATGGAGCGCAAGGTGTGGCTGCCGAGCGGCGGCTCGCTGGTCATCGACCGCACCGAGGCGATGACCGTGGTCGACGTCAACACCGGCAAGTTCACCGGCCAGGGCGGCAACCTCGAAGAGACGGTCACCAGGAACAACCTGGAGGCCGCCGAAGAGATCGTCCGGCAGCTGCGGCTGCGCGACATCGGCGGCATCATCGTCATCGACTTCATCGACATGGTGCTCGAGAGCAACCGCGACCTCGTGCTGCGGCGGATGCTCGAGTGCCTGGCCCGCGACCGCACCAAGCACCAGGTGGCCGAGGTCACCTCGCTGGGCCTGGTGCAGATGACCCGCAAGCGGGTGGGGCAGGGGCTGCTGGAGGCCTTCTCGACGCCCTGTGACTGCTGCAACGGCCGCGGGCTCATCGTCTCCACCGAGCCGGTGGAGTCCAAGACCATCGAGCCCAGGCCCACCCAGGGCAAGATGGCGGTGGAGAAGGCCGTCGCCGAGAAGCTGGAGAAGGCCTCCACCGGCAAGACGATCAAGGACGGCGGCGCCGCGGTCGCGGCCAGCGGCGAGATCGGCCGTGATAGTGTGACCGATGCGCTTGACGGCTCCGCGGGCGAGGATGGGCAGGCCGCGCAGCCTGCGGCCCGGGGGCGGCGACGCTCCCGAAAGGCGACCAGACCGGCTGGGCCGGCCGAATAGCCGGCAACCCGGCGTACCGTCCGGTTCGACCAGGGCACCCGCAATCCGGTATCCTTGTCAATCGGTGCGTCCGGTGGCGCGCCTAGCTTCGCGCGCCTACCCGGTTCGCCGGTCGTGTGTATTCGACGGGAGCTGGATGCAAGAGGCGCAGCGTTCAGCGAGCAATTAGCCAGAAGAAGGGTTCCGCGGTGTACGCGATCGTTCGTTGCGGCGGCAGGCAGCAGAAGGTCTCCGTCGGTGACGTCCTCGAGGTAGACAAGGTCGCCGGTGAGGTCGGCTCCACGGTGTCGCTGGCGCCGGTGCTCGTCGTCAACGACGGCGACGTCACCACCGACGCTGCCACGCTTGGCAAGTTCGAGGTGACCGCCGAGATTCTCGGCGAGACCAAGGGCCCCAAGATTCACATCCTCAAGTACAAGAACAAGACCGGTTACAAGAAGCGCCAGGGGCACCGCCAGCGGTACACCCAGGTGAAGGTGACCGCCATCAATCCCGGGAAGTAGTGGTAGCGAACCATGGCACACAAGAAGGGCGCATCGTCCACCCGGAACGGCCGTGACTCCAACGCCCAGCGGCTCGGTGTCAAGCGTTTCGGTGGCCAGCTCGTCAACGCCGGCGAGATCATCGTCCGCCAGCGGGGCACCCACTTCCACCCGGGCGACAACGTCGGCCGTGGCGGCGACGACACGCTGTTCGCCCTGGTGGCGGGCCACGTGCAGTTCGGCAACAAGCGCGGCCGTCGTGCCGTGAGCATCGTCCCGGCCGCGGAGTAACTCCGCCGGTCGCGAGACGGGCCGCCCTGCCACGCGTGACGCGTGGCGGCGGTGGCCGAGACAGAACGTTGATGAGGCGGATCGACTTCTCGATCCGCCTCATCGTCGTGAGGGGGCTTTCGCCGGCGCGACCCACGCGGCGGTGGCACGGTGTGGCCGGACGGGCACGCCGGTGATAAGGAGTGACGGTGGCGGAGTTCGTGGACCAGGTGGTCCTGTACATCAAGGCCGGCGACGGGGGAAACGGCTGCGCCTCGATCCACCGTGAGAAGTTCAAGCCGCTCGGCGGCCCCGACGGCGGCAACGGCGGGCGCGGGGGCGACGTGATCCTGGAGGTCGACCCCAACACCTCCACCCTGCTCGACTACCACCATCGGCCGCATCGCAAGGCCTCCAACGGCAAGCAGGGCATGGGGTCCAACCGCGACGGCGCCACCGGCGACGACGTGGTGCTCAAGGTGCCCAACGGCACCGTCGTCAAGGACGCCAAGACCGGCGAGGTGCTGATCGACCTGGTCGGCGCCGGCACCCGGTACGTCGTGGCCCAGGGCGGACACGGAGGGCTCGGCAACGCCGCGCTCGCGTCGTCCAAGCGCAAGGCCCCCGGTTTCGCGCTGCTCGGCGAGGGCGGCGACGAGCGCGAGGTGCTCCTGGAGCTCAAGACGGTCGCCGACGTGGCGCTCGTCGGGTACCCGAACGCCGGCAAGTCCTCGCTCATCGCGGCCCTGAGCGCCGCCCGGCCCAAGATCGCCGACTATCCGTTCACCACGCTGGTGCCGAACCTCGGGGTCGTCACGGCGGGTGAGACGGTGTTCACGGTCGCCGACGTCCCCGGCCTGATCCCCGGCGCGTCCGAGGGGCGGGGCCTCGGGCACGAGTTCCTGCGCCACGTGGAGCGCTGCTCGACGATCGTCCACGTGCTCGACTGCGCGACCATCGAACCCGGGCGCGACCCGCTGACCGACTTCGCGGTGATCGAGGGCGAGCTCGCGGCCTACGGCGAGCTGGACGACCGGCCGCGCCTGGTCGTGCTCAACAAGGTCGACGTGCCTGAGGCGCGTGAGCTGGCCGACATGGTGCGGCCGATGCTGGAGGAGAAGGACCTCAAGGTCTTCGAGATCTCCGCGGCGACGCACGAGGGGCTGCGCGAGCTGTCGTTCGCCGTGGCCGAGATGGTGGCGGCCGCACGGGCCGCGAAGCCCGTCGAGGAGCCGACGCGCCTGGTCATCCGGCCAAAGCAGTACGGCGACGCCGGGTTCACCGTCAAGCGCGTCGACGCCAACACCTTCCAGGTCACCGGCGAGAAGCCCGAGCGGTGGATCCGCCAGACCGACTTCAGCAACGACGAGGCCGTCGGCTACCTGTCCGACCGGCTGGAACGGCTGGGCATCGAGAAGGCCCTCAGCGAGGCGGGGGCCAAGGAGGGGGCGGAGGTCGTCATCGGCCCGATGGAGGGCGGCTACCTGTTCGACTGGCAGCCGACCCTCGACGCCGAAGCCTCCCAGGGCCCGCGCGGGTCCGACGACCGCCTGCTGATCGCCGAGGCGGCCAGGGACGAACGCCGGGCGGACGACTAGCGTCACCGCCGACGGCCGGGGACGAGCGGCCGGACGGACGGCCGCCGGCCCGGCCGGACCGCAGGCGCGGGCCGTGGGCGGCACGAGTGGAGCGGGCCGCGGCCCGCAGGAGCGAAGGGGAGCGACCGTGACGCACAGCACCGGCCGAGAGCGGGTGGCGGCCGCCTCCCGCCTGGTCGTGAAGGTGGGGTCGTCCTCGCTGACGACCCCGCAGGGCACGATCGACGTCGACCGGGTGGACGCGCTGGTCGACGTGCTGGCCGCGCGGGGCGCCGGCGGCGCCCACATCGTGCTGGTGTCCTCCGGCGCCATCGCGGCCGGCCTCGGCCCGCTCGGCCTGTCCGCCCGCCCGCGGGACCTGGCGACCCAGCAGGCCGCCGCCTCGGTCGGGCAGGGCGTCCTGGTCGCCCGCTACACCTCCTCCTTCGCCAGGTACGGCCGGCGCGTCGGGCAGGTGCTGCTCACCGCCGACGACATGATGCGCCGCTCCCACCACCGCAACGCCCAGCGGACGCTGCTGCGGCTGCTGGAGCTCGGCATCGTCCCCGTGGTCAACGAGAACGACACGGTGGCCACCGACGAGATCCGCTTCGGCGACAACGACCGCCTGGCCGCCCTGGTGGCCCACCTCATCCACGCCGACGCGCTGGTGCTGCTGTCCGACGTGGACGCCCTGTACGACGACGACCCCCGCCAGCCGGGTTCGCGCCGCATCCCGCACGTCCGCGGGCCCGGCGACCTCGAAGGGGTGGAGCTCGGCAGGTCGGGCCGGGTCGGCACCGGCGGCATGATCACCAAGGTGGAGGCCGCGCGCATCGCCACCGGGGCCGGGGTGCCGGTCGTGCTCACGGCGGCCGCCCACGCCGCCCAGGCGCTCGCCGGGGCGGACGTCGGCACCTTCTTCCAGCCGGACGGCCGCTACCCCGGCACGCGCCTGCTCTGGCTCGCGCACGCCACGACGGGGCGCGGCCGCCTGCACCTGGACTCCGGCGCGGTGGAGGCCGTGGTGGGCCGGCGCAAGTCGCTGCTGCCCGCCGGGGTGACCCTCGTGGAGGGCGATTTCACCGCCGGCGACCCGGTCGACCTGTACAGCCCCCTCGGCACGCCGGTGGCGCGCGGGCTGGTGAACTTCGACGCCGCCGAGATCCCCGAGCTGCTCGGCCGCTCGACCCGCGAGCTGGCCGCCGCCCTCGGCCCCGAGTACGAGCGAGAGCTGATCCACCGCGACGACATCGTCATACTGGACCCCACCACCGAGAGCAGGAGCGCGAGGCATGTCTGAGGCCGATGACTTCCTGAAGGTCGCCCACGCCGCCCGTGAGGCCGCGGCCGAGCTGGCCCCGCTTCGGCGTGCCGCCAAGGACGCCGCGCTGCGCGCCGTCGCCGACGCGCTCGTGGCCCGCACCGCCGAGATCGTCGAGGCGAACGCCCTGGACGTCGACGCCGCCCGCGAGAGCGGCACGGCCGAGACCATGATCGACCGGCTGCGGCTGGACGCCGCTCGGGTGGCGGCCATCGCGGACGCGGTGCGCGAGGTGGCCGACCTGCCCGACCCGGTCGGCGAGGTCGTGCGCGGCGGCACCCTGCCGAACGGGCTGGAGCTGCGCCAGCTCCGCGTCCCGCTGGGCGTCGTCGGCATCATCTACGAGGGCCGTCCGAACGTCACCGTCGACGCCGCCGCCCTGTGCCTCAAGAGCGGCAACGCCGTCCTGCTGCGCGGCTCCTCCAGCGCCTACCGGTCCAACACCGCCCTGGTGCGCATCATGCAGGACGCCCTCGGCGGCACCGAGGTCCCCTCGGGGGCCGTCCAGCTGGTCCCCGGCACCACGCGCGAGTCGGTGAAGCATTTGATGCGCGCCCGTGGGCTGGTGGACGTGCTGATTCCGCGCGGCGGCGCCTCGCTGATCAACTCGGTGGTGGAGGAGTCCACCGTGCCGGTGATCGAGACGGGCGTCGGCAACTGCCACGTGTACGTGGACGCCGACGCCGACCTCGACCTGGCCATGGAGATCCTGGTCAACGCCAAGACCCAGCGCCCCTCGGTGTGCAACGCCGCCGAGACGCTGCTGGTGCACGCGGCCGTCGCCGAGACGTTCGTGCCCGCGGCGCTGGCGCGGCTGGCCGCCGAGGGCGTGACCGTGCACGGCGACGAGCGGGTCGCCGCCTACGACGCCGCCGTCGTGCCCGCCACCGAGGACGACTTCGGCCAGGAGTACCTCTCCCTCGACATCGCCGCGGCGGTCGTGGACACGCTGGAGGACGCGGTCGCGCACATCCGCCGGTACGGCTCGGCGCACACCGACGCGATCGTCACCCGCTCGCAGCAGGCCGCGCGGCGGTTCGTGTCGCTGGTCGACTCGGCCGCGGTCGCGGTGAACGCCTCCACCAGGTTCACCGACGGCGGCGAGTTCGGCTTCGGCGCCGAGATCGGCATCTCGACGCAGAAGCTGCACGCCCGTGGCCCGATGGGGCTGCCCGAGCTGACCTCCACCAAGTGGGTCTACACCGGCGAGGGCCACCTGCGCACCTCCTCCGGCACCGTGATCGCCGGCTCCTGACGGGCCGTCCCCGGCGCCCGGCTCCCGACGGCGAGGTCTGGCGGCCGGAGTTCGGCGGTCTGCTGCCGGCGTCGTCCGGGCTTCCGAGGGTGCGCAGCATCAGCGGGCGTTCTGTGTGGTCATGACTACGCGTGTCCGGCGTGTCGCTCTGCGTGCATGGCGTACCCGGGCGGTTGACTGAGGCCATGGGTCTCGTCTTCGCGTTCGGGTACGCCGCCCTGGTCGTGGCGGCCGCCGACCGCATCCTGCTCGCGCTGGAGCGCCGGGGTCACGTCAACTGGCGGCGCACCGGCAGGAAGGCTCTGGCGTCGGTGCCGCGCGTCCGGCTGGACACCTTGCTGGAGGATTCCTCCCCCTCCCGCCGATAAATCGGTTGAATGTTCATCTGAGTTTCCGGCGCGTCGCCGATGCGCGGGAGCCGTTGGGCGCTATGGTGGCGTTCCCTATGGGCGGACGGCGAGTGGGCGGGCTCGGGAGAGTCGGCCCGTACACCATGGTGGAGCGCCTCGGACGTGGTGGCATGGGCGAGGTCTATCTCGCCGTCGGCCGGCGCGGGGTGAAGGTCGCCGTCAAGATCCTCCGCGACCCGATCGGAGACGATCCCGAGTCGCGATTACGGCTCGACCGCGAGGTGCGCGCGCTGCGCCGGGTCGAGAGCCCCTACGTGGCACGCGTGCTGGACGCCGATCTGTCCGGTGACCGGCCCTACCTGGTGATGGAGCACATCGAGGGGGAGACCCTCCTCGACGCGGTCCGGCGGGGCGGCCCCCTGGCGGGGCCGCAGCTCGTCGACCTCGCCCGGGGCCTGGCCACGGCGATCGCCATCATTCACGCCGCGGGGGTCGTCCACCGCGACGTCAAGCCGGCCAACGTGGTGCTCGGCCCCGACGGCCCGGTCCTGATCGACTTCGGCATCGCTCAGGTGTCCGACGCCACCAGGGTCACCATGACCGGCACCTTCCTCGGCACGCCGGGATACTCGGCGCCCGAGGTCTTCGCCGAGGAGGACGTCGCCGAGCCCGCCGACGTCCACTCCTGGGCGGCCACGGTGGCGTTCGCGGCGACCGGGCGCCCGACGTTCGGCCGGGGCACGGTCGAGGCGCAGATGTACGCCGTCCTGAACGGCAGGGCCGACCTGGCCGGCGTGCCGGGCTCCCTGCTTCCTCTGGTGCGGGCGGCGCTGAACCGCGAGCCGGCCAAGCGGCCGACCGCCGCGCTGCTGTCGGACCGGCTGGCCCGCCTGGCCCGGGCGACGGCGCCCGCCGTGGGCGGCGCCCGCGAGGATCCGCCCGCGGCCCGCGCCAGGACGGACGGCGCCGCGGCGGCCCGCGGCAAGGCCGACGGTTCGCAGGCGGGCAGGCAGAAGGCCGACGGCGCCGGCCATGCCGCCGTCGCCCGGGTGCGGCCGGACGCCGCCGCCGTCCGCGGCAAGGCCGACGGCTCCGCGGGCGGCCGGGCGAGGGCGGAGGAGGCCGCCGTGAGCCGGGTCCAGGACGATGCTCCGGGCGAGCGCGCGCGCGTCCGCCCCGCCAAGGCGGACGCCGCCGCCGACCGGAGGGTCAAGGCCGACGGCCCTGAGCGGCGGGCGAAGGCCGACGCGCCCGAGCGGCGGGCGCGGGCCGACGCCGCCGAGCGCCGCGCCAAGGCCGAGGGCGGCAAGGGGGTGGCCAGGGTACGCCGGGCCGCCGCGGGGGTCGGGGCCTCCGCGCTCGCCGCCGAGGCGGCCCCGGCCGCGTCGATCGCCTCGCCGCCGGGCAGCGCCGTGCTCGTCGCGCTGGCCATGCTGGCCGTGCCGTGCGTGGTGGTGTCGGTCATCTGGCCGCCGGCGACGTTCATCATCACCGCGGCCCTGTGCGTGCTGGCCCGCGCCTGGTGGACCGGGCACTGGCTGGTCAGGAACCGCCGGTCCTCCCGGGTGCGGGGCGTCCTGCGCGTGGTGTCCTTCCCGTTGACGCTGGCCGGGTCGGCGCTGAGCGCGGCCGTGTGGCCGGGAGTGCCGGCCTCGGCCATCGCCGCCTCGGCGTTCTGGGTGGCCGACGGCGGCGGCATGGAAGGGGAGTGGTGGGTGCAGCCGGGCCCGATGACGGTGGCCGGGGTGGTCTTCGGCGTGGTGTGCGGCGGCATCGTCGGCCGCGAGGTCGAACGGGCCGGCGTCCACGTGCCCGACCTGCGCAGGGAAGGGCTGCGGGCGCTGGCCGTCCTCGGCGGCTTCGTCGCCGTGTGCGCCGCCGCGGTGCGCGTCCTGGCATGGGTGCTGCCGCACGCCATCTGACGGACGCCCGGCCGGGCTCAGGACGGCCGCGCCGTCCCGATCTCCCCGGCCGTGAGCCGCGGCGGCGCGGTGCGACCGCCCCCGTGCGCAGCTCGACGGCGTACGGGCCGATGCCGCGGACCGGCCGCGGCCATCGCCGGCCGGCCATGGACCACGGCGCGGGTCAGTTGTCCCGGCGGGCGAACCGGTTGAAGATGCGCTCGCCGGCGTTGACCGCGCCCTCGGCGACGTCGCGCAGGACGCCGATGAACGGGTCCTGGGACTGCGCCCACGACTCGCGGTAGGACCGGGCCGCGGCCTTGACCTCCTCGGAGAGCTTGGCGTTCGCGTCGTCCTCCCGGCGGGGGTAGTCGCCCTGCAGGATCGTGGAGTACTCGCCGTCGCGCCGCCACCTGTCGAGCTCGGCCACGCGCATCACCGCGAACGGGTGGGTGGAGCCGAGGAGGTTGAGCACCTTGAGCAGCCCGTCGCGCACGTCGCCGGCGGTGTCGTACTCGCGGGCCTGGTCGAGGAAGGCCTCGATGTTCATCTCGTGGAGGCGGGACCCGCCGGCGAGCTTCATCAGGGCGCGCATGCCGGCCTCGGGGTCCTGCCCGCAGAGCAGGCCGCCGCGGTCGGCCGACAGCTCGGCCTTGCGGTGCCACTCTTCGAGGGCGGTGACTATGACGCGCAGCCCGATGTAGCCGAGCGGGATCCACGCCACGCGGGTGGCGAGCCGGGTGAGGATGGCCAGCATCGTGCCGTACACGGCGTGGCCGGACAGGATGTGCGCGGTCTCGTGGCCGACGACGAAGCGCAGCTCCTCCTCGTCCATGAGGTCGAGCAGACCCGTGTTGATCACGATGAACGGATCGTCGAAGCCGATGGCCATGGCGTTCGGCCGGGGGTCCTGCTGGACGTAGACCTCGGGAATGCGGTGCAGGTCGAGCAGGTAGGCGCTGTCGCGGCCCATGTCGTACAGGCCGCGGAACTGCGTCTCGCTGGCCCGCACCGAGGAGGCCAGGAACATCAGCCGCAGGCGGCGCTCGCTGAACAGGCCGGACATGCGCTTGAGCACCGAGTCGAAGCCCGACAGGGAGCGCATCGCGACGAGAGCCGACCGGTCGGCTGGATGCTCGTAGGCCCGGGAGCTGATGCCGGGCAGCTGGACACGGTTGCGATCCGGGGTGGTGGTGGTCATGGTCGGCATGCTACGTCGGGGCGGATGCCCGCGCGCGGCCTTGCACCATTGCTTCCCGCGCGCCGTGGGGCCCGTCAGGGGCCGCCGGTAGGGCGGGGGCGGGGGCTCGCGGCCCTGAGCGGCACGTTAGGGTCCCACGCATGAGAAATGGGTCCCCTACCAGGCGGCTTGGCATCATGGGCGGGACGTTCGACCCGATCCATCACGGCCACCTCGTCGCGGCGAGCGAGGTAGCCCATCACTTCAACCTGGACGAGGTGGTGTTCGTCCCCACCGGCCGGCCGTGGCAGAAGGCCGAGCAGACGGTCTCGGCGGCCGAGGACCGGTACCTCATGACGGTCATCGCGACCGCGTCCAACCCGCGCTTCTCGGTGAGCCGCATCGACGTGGACCGTCCAGGCCCGACCTTCACGATCGACACTTTGCGTGACATCGCGGGAATGTACGAGCCCGGCGCGGAGCTGTACTTCATCACCGGCGCCGACGCGCTCGCGCAGATTCTGAGCTGGCGGGATGTCGACGAGCTGTTCACCATGGCGCATTTCGTAGGCTGTACCCGTCCCGGGCACCTGCTGCAGGACCCAGGGCTTCCCGAGGGAAAGGTCAGCCTCATCGAGATACCGGCGCTCGCGATCTCCTCCTCTGAGTGCCGTCAGCGCGTGGCCGCCGGGGAACCCATCTGGTACCTGGTTCCCGACGGGATTGTTCAGTACATCAACAAGCGGGGCCTTTACCGGGCATCCTGATAATGGGAATGCTGGACCTCGTAACCTTCACAGGAGGAACAAGCCACATCGTGACAGCATCCGAGAGATCACGTCAGCTCGTCCGGCTCGCCGCCGAGGCCGCGGCCGAGAAGCTGGCCGATGACATCATCGCCTACGACGTGAGCGAGCAACTGGTCATCACCGACGCCTTCGTGCTCTGCTCCGCCTCCAACGACCGCCAGGTCCGCGCCATCGTCGACGAGATCGAAGAGCGGCTGCGCATCGAGGCCCACGCCAAGCCCGTCCGCCGTGAGGGCGAACGAGAGGGCCGCTGGGTGCTCCTGGACTTCCTGGACATCGTGGTGCACGTCCAGCACGAGGAGGACCGCACCTTCTACGCCCTGGAGCGTCTGTGGAAGGACTGCCCCGCCATCGCCCTTCCGGACAGCGTGACGCAGGTCCGAGCTCAACGGGCCCGCGGGACGGCAGGTGAGTGACGGCGGGCGCGCGGGCCGTCGCGTCGTGTTTTGGCGTCACGGCCAGACGCTGTGGAACGTCGAGCAGCGCTTCCAGGGGCACACCGACATCCCGCTCGACGAGACCGGCGTCGCCCAGGCCGAACGGGCGGCGTCCTTGCTGGCGTCGCTGCGGCCGTCCCTGATCGTCTCCTCGCACCTGCGGCGCGCGCAGGACACCGCCGCCGCCCTCGGCTCGATCGCCGGGCTCGACGTGATGGTCGACAAAGATCTGCGCGAGCGCGGCGGCGGCGAGTGGGAGGGGCTCACCCGCGCCGAGATCGCGGCCGGCTGGCCCGTCCAGTACGCCGAGTGGGAGGCGCCCGGAGGCGAGGCGGTGACCGACGTCGCCGACCGCGTCGCCGCCGCCACCCGGCGCTGGGTGTCCCGGCTGGAGGAGGGCGGGCTGCTCGTGGTCGCCTCGCACGGCGCCGCGATCCGGCTCGGGCTCGCGCGCCTGCTCGGCCTGCCCGAGGAGCTGTGGCCGATCCTGGGCGGCCTCGGCAACTGCTCCTGGTCGGTTCTGCAGGAGGGCCGCAAGGGCTGGCGCCTGCTGGAGCACAACGCCGGGACGCTTCCCGAGCCCGTCAACAGCGACGACCGCCCCGACACCGCCCCCGCCGCCGTCTGACCCGCCTCCGCCGGCGGCCGTGGCCGGGGTCCGACCGGCGGGCCGCCGCGCGGAACACGAGATGTCGATTAGGTCAACGGAGGGTTGTGGCTATATGCTCTCCGAGCGCCGCAAGGGGAACACCCCGAGCGGTGACCAGGGGCTATGGCGCAGCTGGTAGCGCGCCTCCATGGCATGGAGGAGGTCTGGGGTTCGAATCCCCATAGCTCCACCCTCCCGAAGGGCCAGGCAGAGATGCCTGGCCCTTTCGTTTCGCCGACCCGTCACCGATCCCGGTGCGGCGCGTCATTCCTCGTCGAGGGTTTCCAAGCGGGCGGTGAGGTCGTTCGCGAAGCGCTCGAGAAGGCGGCCGAAGGTCTGGCGATCCTGCGCCGACCAGCCTGCGAGGGCGTCGCCGAACCAGCCGAGGACGGTCTGCAAGTAGCGGTCGACGACGGCGGTGCCCTCGGGGGTCTGCTCGATCAGCCGGGCACGCTGGTCGTGCGGATCAGGGAGCCGGCGCGTCAGGCCGCGCCGCTCCAGCTCCTGTAGCTGCCGGGTGACGTGCGGTCCCACGACCTGCATGCGCGCGGCGATCTCGCCGATGCGCAGCGGCTTCGCGACCATGTGCAGTGTGATCAGGACCGACATCGCGGGCCGGTCCAGGGCGACACCGGCCCCCTCCATGGCGCGTTCGAAGAGCCGGCCGCGGTGCAGTACGTTGCCCAATTGCGTTACGCGGGGTAGCACCGCGAGCAGGTCGAGTTCGCCATCGTCTCCGTGCCCGGCGTTCTCGGCGTTCCCTGTTGCGTCTTCGGTGTTCCCTGCGTTCCCCGCGGTCGACGACCGTGTGTCAGCCATCACACTCCATTGAATACCTAAGTTAGGTATATAGTTGTCCCGGACTCTCCAGGAGCGGGCGCTCGCCCGTGCCCGAGGAAAGGCTACCTAAGTTAGCTATCCATTATGGAGGAGGGGCGAATGAGCACGACGTCGAAGGGCCGGGTGCTGATCTCCGGCGCGAGCATCGCCGGTCCCGCGCTGGCCTACTGGCTGCACCGGTACGGCTTCGAGGTCACGGTCGTGGAGAAGGCGGGCGCGGTGCGCGGCGGCGGGTATCCCATCGACATCCGCGGCACCGCGCTCGAGGTCGTCCGGCGGATGGGCGTGCTTCCCGCCCTCCAGGCGGCTCACGTCGACACCCGGCGGATCACCTTTCTCAACCCGGACGGCAGCGTGATCGCCGCCATCCCGGCCCAGCCCGTGGCGGAGGGGACCGCGGCCGGCGACCTGGAGGTGCGCCGCGGCGACCTCACCGAGATCCTCTACAACGCCGTCCGCGACAAGGTCGAGTTCTTGTTCGACGACACCATCACCGCCCTCGACGCCCGCGCGGACGGCGTCGACGTCAGCTTCCGCGGCGGGGGACGGCGCACGTTCGAGGTGGTCGTCGGCGCCGACGGCCTGCACTCGCACACCAGGGGCCTGGTCTTCGGCCCCGAGGCGCGGTTCCACCGGTACCTCGGTTACTGCTTCGCCGGCTTCACCGTGGCCAACGACCTG
The DNA here is from genome assembly GCF_055586705.1 of Sphaerisporangium sp. NPDC049457. NCBI lineage: Bacteria > Bacillati > Actinomycetota > Actinomycetes > Streptosporangiales > Streptosporangiaceae > Sphaerisporangium > Sphaerisporangium sp. NPDC049457. The sequence continues at coordinate 29,620 of NZ_JBVJHR010000019.1, forward strand.
GGGCTCTCGCGCGAGGGCGTCATGTGGAACACCCCGGGCCGGGCGGCGGCCCTGTATGCCGTCGGCGACGGCGACACGGTGCACGGGCTGCTGAGCTTCAGCCGGCCGGAACCGCCGTTCGAGGCCTTCCGGGACCCCCGCGCGCAACGCGACCTCGTCGCGTCGATCTTCGATGACGCAGGGTGGGAGGTGCCACGCCTGGTCGCGGCCATGCGCACGGCCGACGATCTGTTCTTCGACGTCGTGAGCCAGATCCGGATGCCCCGGTGGTCCGCCGGCCGGGTCGTTCTCGTCGGCGACGCCGCCCATGCCCCCTCGTTCCTCAGCGGACAGGGGTCGAGCCTCGCCCTCGTCGGCGCCTACCTGCTCGCCGGGGAACTGGCCGCCGACCCCGACCACGTGGCCGCGTTGGACGCCTACGAACAGCGCGCGCGGGCGTTCGTCGAGATGAACCAGGCGCTCGTCACGGAAGGCGACGCCACCCTCTTCCCCGGTACCGACGAGGCCCTGGCGCGACGCAACAGGATGCTGCGCGGCCTGACCGTCATGCCCAGCGGGGAGGGGCGGCCCGCCTACTCGGCGCTCACCCTCCCGGACTTCATCGGCGCCGGGCGACACGCTGAAGGATAAGCGCTTGTCGCGGGAGGACGGCGGCTGGTAGCCCTGGCGGGTGATGTTCGCCAGCAAACCCACGCTGACCGGTGAGCGGGTCGTGCTCCGCCCGGCCGGTCCCGAGCACGTCGAAGGCCTGTGGGAGCTCGTCCACGACCCCGAGACCGTGCGCCTGACCGGCTCGCACGCCAAGTTCACCCGCGCGGCCATAGAGAAGTGGTACGCCACCAGAGGAGAGCAGGACGACCGGCTCGATCTCGCCATCTGCGACGCCAAGGAGGGCGACTACGTCGGCGAGATCGTGCTGAACCAGCTCGACGCCGACAACCTCTCCTGCGGCATGCGCATCGCCCTGGCCGGCCCGCGGGCCTTCGGCCGCGGTTACGGCTCAGAGGCGATCCGGCTCGTCCTGGAGCACGCCTTCGAGACCGTCGGGCTGCACCGGGTTTCCCTGGAGGTCTACGACTTCAACGAGCGCGCCCGGCACGTGTACCGCAAGGCGGGTTTCGTCGAGGAGGGCGTGCTGCGCGACGCGCTGCGCTGGGACGGAGCCTGGCACGACGCGATCGTGATGTCCGTGCTCGCCCCCGACTGGACCGCCCGCCCTGCCAGGTGACCCCCTGCGAGGTGACCTCGCTGCGCCGCCATCGGTACGTCTAGAGTGAGTCAGCGGTCGAACAGAGCACTTGCCGCGAAAGTAGAGGGAAGCCGCAATTGACGCAGCAGCTGACAAATTGGGCGCGTAACATCACTTTCGCGGCGGAGCGCGTCGACGCGCCCACGTCGCTGGACGAGTTGCGCCGCCTGATCGCCGGACACGCCAAGGTGAGGGTGCTGGGCAGCGGGCACTCGTTCAACCGGATCGCCGACTCGGCCGGCGCCCTGATCTCGCTGGACGGGCTCCCTCAGGTCGTCGAGATCGACACCGCCTCGGCCTCGGTCCGGGTCTCCGGCAGCGTGCGGTACGCCGAGCTGGGACGCCGGCTGCACGACAAGGGATACGCGGTGCACAACATGGCGTCCCTGCCGCACATCTCCGTGGCCGGGTCCTGCGCCACCGCCACCCACGGATCCGGTGACGGCAACGGCAGCCTGGCGAGCTCCGTCTCGGCCCTGGAGGTCGTCACCGCCGAGGGCGACCTGGTGACGTTCGAGCGCGGGCGGGACGGCGAGGCGTTCGACGGGGCCGTCGTGGCGCTCGGCGCCCTCGGAGCCGTCCTCACGCTGACCCTCGACATCGTGCCGGCCTTCGACGTGCGGCAGTACGTGTATGACGCGCTGCCCGTCGAGGTGCTGGACGACCACTTCGAGGAGATCGTCTCCCGCGCCTACAGCGTCAGCATGTTCACCGACTGGCGCACCTCGCGGATCAACCAGGTGTGGGTCAAGGAGCGCCTGAACGAGGCCGCGGGCCCGGCGCCCCTGCCGAGCCTGTTCGGCGCCACGCCCGCCGACGGGCCCCGCCACCCCGTGCCCGGCGTGTCGGCCGTCCACTGCACCGAGCAGCTGGGCGTCCCCGGGCCGTGGTTCGAACGGCTGCCGCACTTCCGTCCCGACTTCACCCCGAGCAGCGGCGAGGAGCTGCAGTCGGAGTACATGGTGGCCAGGGGCGACGCCGTGGCCGCGCTGCACGCCCTGGGAGAACTACGCGAGCACATCGCCCCCGTGCTGCAGATCTCCGAGATCCGCACGATCGCCGCGGACCGGCAGTGGCTGAGCCCGTTCCACGAGCGCGACGCCGTGGCCTTCCACTTCACCTGGATCAAGGACCCGGACGCGGTGCTCCCGGTTCTCGGCCTCATCGAGGACCGCCTGGCGCCCTTCGCCCCTCGCCCTCACTGGGGCAAGCTCTTCACCGTTCCGGCCGAGACCCTCCAGGCGCGCTACCCCCGGCTGCCCGACTTCCGCGCCCTCGCCGGCCGGTACGACCCCACGGGCAAGTTCGCCAACGACTTCGTCGCCCGCCACCTGCTCGACGCCTCCTGAAGGCGCCGCGAGGCGGTAGAGGCGGAGGCACAGGCGTGCGGCGACACGTTCACCGTCCGGGGCGTCCCCAGCCCCTGCGGTGGACGCGTCGCCGCACGTGTTTCCTGTGGAGACATGCGATTTCGCCCTCGTGATCAATGTCGTCCCCGGATGTTTCGCCGGTGCGAGCCGCGAGTGACATCTGTGTCAACTTCCGGGCGAGGTGGGGAGCCGCCGCTTCCTGCGCCGGCCGGGCGGTGGCTCGACGGGCTCGTCCTCGGCGAGCCGGCTCAGGTACAGGTGGCGGGTCTGCTCCGTGTGGTTCTTCATGATCTCGCCGGCCAGGCCGGCGTCGCCTCCGGCGATCGCGTCGATGAGCGCGGCGTGCTCCTGCCAGGAGGTCCGGCCGCGCAGGCGGGCCACGGGCGTGTTGTACCAGCGGACCCTGCGCGACACCTGGGCGGCCAGGCCGGCGAGGACGGCGTTGCCCGACATCTCCACGACGGCCGCGTGCAGCTTGGAGTTGGCCGCGACGGCGCCGTCCACGTCGCCGGCCTCGACGGCGGCCAGGCCGCGCGCGTACAGCGCGCGCAGCCGGTCCAGGCCGTCGCCGGTGCGGTTGCGGGCCGCGAGCCGGGCGGCCTCGGCCTCCAGGAGCGCGCGGACGGCCAGGAGCTGGCCGGCCTCCTCGGCGGTGGGGGCGTGCACGAACGCGCCGTGACCGGGGAACAGGTCGACCCAGCCTTCGGCGCTGAGCAGTTGGAGGGCCTCTCTGATCGGCTGGCGGGAGACTCCCAGCATCTCGGCGAGCTCGCTCTCGGCGAGATGCCGGCCGGGGCGGAGCGACCCGCCGACGATGAGTTCGAGCAGCGCCTCGAAGACGCTCTCGCGCAGCGGGACCGGACGCGCGATCTTCGCCGGGGCGATCTTGCTCGCCGGATCGGGCCGCGGCATTTCCTCAACTCCAGAACGGGGGGACCGGGGTGGCGATGACGCGGACCCCGTCGGGAACCTCGCCGTCGACCGCCTGCCGCATACAGTCTGACGCAGCGCGAGCCTCGATGTACTCGATCACGTGGGCGGGCGGTTTCGCGTGGCGGCCGGGCGGGCGCCGTGCGCGACGCGCCAGGACGGCGGGCCGTCCGATGCCGGACTCCCGGCTTGCGGGCTCCTGGGCTGTCGCGGGCGGCGGAGCCGATCGTGTAGGACGCCTGGTGCGGGCCGTGCGTTGGCCACGAGAGGCGTCCACAATCGGTCACCTGGTGTGGTCACCAAATTACCGTGATTCGCTGCCTGGCGGGATATCAACCGCGATAGTCGGAAGGTCCAGGTCTTCGATTGAAAGGCTGCGATGAGACCCCTCAGGCACCCCCTCGCCCTCGTGATCACGGCCATCGCGATGGCCCTGTCCGTCCTGCCGGCCGCCCCCGCCTCCGCCGAGGAGCCCGAGGTGGCCATCTCGCTGTCGTCCCCCGAGGTCAACACCGGGGACGCGGTCACGGTCACCGTCAAGGTCACCAACATTCACGCCTTCACGGTGCTCAACGCCACCGCCAGGCTGTTCACCACTCCCGGCCGCCTGCCCTCCTACGCCGCGCTCGCCGGGTGTGACGGAGCGGCCGGTCCGTGCACGGCCATTCCCGGGCCCGACGGGCCCGTCGGGTTCGAGGCCCCGGTCGGGGCGCTGTCGGGCGGGGCGTCCGCCACGGTGGCCTTCGCCCTGGACATCGCGCAGAACGCGCAGGCGGGCGAGCAGACCTTCCAAGGTCAGCTCGGCGGCGCCAACTACGCCTCCGAGATCGTCACCGGACCCGTCCTGACGATCGTGAGCGAGGCGGACGCCGCCGTCGGCCTGACCGCCACGCCGAAGCTCGCCCTGCTCGTCCCCAAGATCGAGTTCACGGTGGCGGTCACCGGCAACGGGCCGGGAACGGTGCAAACGGCCACGGTGACCACGGCGCTGCCGCCGGGGTTGACCGCCACCGGCGGCGACTGCGCCGCGGGCTCCGGCGCGGTGACCTGCACGGTGGGCCCGCTGGCGCCGGGGGCCACGGCGACCAGGAAATTCTCGGTGCCGGTCGGGCTGCTGAACATCGGCGTGCCCTACACCTTCACGGCCGCCCGCACGAGCTCGGCCCCCGCCGACCCGGTTGCGGCCAACGACGGCGACCAGGTGCGGTGCACGGTCGTCTCCATCGTGCTGGTGACGTGCCACTGACCTCAGGAAGGTTTTCGGCGGTCAGTTCCCGGCGGTCCCTTCGCGCCGGGCTCCTTCCGGCGGCTCGCCGGCGAGAGCCCGGCGCGAATTCCGGCCCGGCACCCCTGGTGTGGCGGCTGATCGTCCCAAATCGCGCTTTTCCTAGGCCAAAGTCCGAATAGGCCATCCATTGATGGGCAGGGCGGATCTCCGAACCCACAAAAAGGGAGGAAGCCAATGAGCACCATCGAGCACTCGGTCGACGTGGCCGTGCCCGTCAGGACGGCCTACAACCAGTGGACCCAGTTCGAGAGCTTCCCCGAGTTCATGGAAGGGGTCGAGTCGGTCAAGCAGATCGACGACACGCGCCTGGCGTGGAGCGTCCAGGTCGCCGGCGTCCACCGTGAGTTCGAGGCCGAGATCACCGAGCAGCGCCCCGACGAGCGGGTGGCTTGGCGGTCGCTGGAGGAGCCGCGCCAGGGCGGCGTGGTGACGTTCCAGCCCCTCGACGCCGAGAGCACCCGCGTCATGCTCCAGATGGAGTTCGACCCCGAGGGCATCGTCGAGACGGTCGGCGACAAGCTGCAACTGGTCCGCATGCGCGTCCACGGAGACCTGGAACGGTTCAAGCGGTTCGTCGAGTCGCGGGGGCGTGAGACCGGCGGCTGGCGCGGCGAGGTGCCCGCGCCGCTCGACGGCGACTCGGCGGCCGCGGCCCGTACGGCGCCGGACGCCGACGTGCTGCCCGGCACAGGGAGCACGGCCGCGCCCGGGACGACCCCCGGCGCGGGGACGGCCACGGGAACGGGCTACGCCACCGGCGACCCGATGCCGCCGCAGCCGGTCCAGCGTGAGTACCCGCCGGAGACCCCGCTCCCGGCCCCGGGCAGCGGCCCGGTCTCGCCGGAGGGCACCCCGCGGTGGGACGAGGAGCCGCCCCTCGCGCCCGACCGCCCCGAGCGCCTGGCCTGACGGCGCCTGATCGAAGAGGGGGTGGGCCCCGGTGGGCCCGCCCCTTTCCCATGCCATGGCCGCGCCGGGCCGCGGGGCACGGTCATCGGCGGGCCAAGGGCGGCCATGGGCGGCGCGATGCCCCGGTAAAGCGACGGTCGGGAGTCTGTTAACATCAATGACATCCAATCATCCCATGATTCGATGTCCCTTTGATCTACGGAGACCGATCCCCGCCATGAGCATGCTCGCCACCGTCCGGCCCGCCAAGACCGCACGAGGCCGCCGGCCCGCGGTCCGGGTGACGTGGCTGGTGGCACTCGGCATCGTGCTCGCGGCGCTCAACCTGCGCACCGCCGTCACCAGCATCGGCCCGGTTCTCGACCAGGTCAGCGGTGCGCTCGGCATGTCGGGCGTCGTCACCGGCCTGCTGACCACCCTGCCGGTGCTCTGCTTCGCCGGGTTCGGCGCGGTGACGCCCTTGCTCGCGCGCCGCGCCGGCGAGCACCGCCTGCTGCTTGGAGCGCTCCTGCTCCTGGTCACCGGGCTGCTCGCCCGCGTCATGACCGGTTCGAGCGCGGTCTTCCTGGCCGCCAGCGTGGTCGCGCTGTCCGGTGGCGCGATGGGCAACGTGCTGATCCCGTCGCTGATCAAGCGGCACTTCCCGCACCGCACCGGCACCATGACCACCCTTTACGCGACGGCCCTGGCCGTCGGCACCATGCTCGCCGCCGCCGCGACGGTCCCGATCGAACGGGCCGCCGGCGACTGGCACGTCGCCCTCGGTGTGTGGGCGGCACTCGCCGCTGTGGCCGCCATTCCGTGGCTTGCGCTGACGCGCAGTGAGCCGGAGCGGAACAGCGGGCGAGAGACCGCCGGCACGCGGGCACTGGTGCGCAACCGGCTGGCCTGGGCGGTGGCCGGGTACTTCGGCACCCAGTCGCTCATCGCCTACGTGATGTTCGGCTGGCTGCCGCAGCTGCTGCAGGACCGCGGATACACCGACGGCCAGGCGGGCCTCAGCATGGCGGTCTTCACCGCGCTCGGCATCCCGGTCTCGCTGGCCGTGCCGGTCGTCGCGGCACGGGTGACCGGCCAGCGTCCCATGGTCGTCGGCCTCGGCCTGCTGTACGTCGCCGGCTTCGCCGGCATGCTCTGGGCGCCGGCGTCCGCACTGTGGATCTTCCTGCTGCTCACCGGCGTGGCGATGGGCTCGTTCCCGCTGGCTCTGACGCTCTTCGCGCTGCGCACCCGCACGGCCGAGGCCACCTCGGCCCTGTCGGCCTTCGCGCAGAGCGCCGGCTACCTCATCGCTGGAGCGGGACCGCTCGCGGTGGGGGTGCTGTACTCGGCCACCGGAGGCTGGACGCTGCCGTTCGCGCTGCTGTTCGCCGTGGTCGCGGCGCACATCGTCACCGGCTGGTACGCGGCGGGCGACCGCTATCTGGAGGACGAGCCGGCCTGACCGGCGACGCGAGACGAGCCCGCCCGATCGGCGTGGCCACCCTGTTCCCATGCCTGTTCCCATCCTCGAACAGGCATGGGAACAGTCATTGTTAGCGTTATCACGCGCGCCGGTCAAGGACCCCTCGGATAACGAATAGGGATTCACCTGGCGAAAAACGTGAAAGCTTCGCGCTGCACGATTAGGTCTTGACACTCCGGACTGTTATCGCAAACACTCATGAAATCCCCGCGAAACACAGTGGGGTCCCCTGTCCGCCCACTCCCAGCTCGGTCACGTCGTCGCCGGCACGAACCAGTGTGCCCGCTCACCGCCTCGCCGCCTCGCCGGCCGGCGGGACACGTGACACCCCCCCGAAGTCCTAGGAGAGACGATGATCAGCGACGATTCGGCGTTAACCCTTACGGCGTCCTCCCCGCGCCGGGCGTGGGCCCGGCGCCGGCCGGCGGCCTCCAGATGGCTCGCGGCGACGGCGATCGCCGTGCTAGCAGGATCCTTGATGACCGCCTGCGGCAGTGGCGGCGGTGGCGGCGGCGGTGGCGACGCCGGCAGCGGCGGCGGATCGGACAAGATCACCCTGGGCTTCGCCCAGGTGGGCGCCGAGAGCGGCTGGCGCACCGCCAACACCAAGTCGATCCAGGACGCCTCCAAGGAGGCCGGCATCGACCTGAAGTTCTCCGACGCGCAGCAGAAGCAGGAGAACCAGATCAAGGCGATCCGCTCCTACATCCAGCAGAAGGTCGACGTCATCGGCTTCTCGCCGGTCGTCGAGTCGGGCTGGGACACCGTGCTCAAGGAGGCCAAGGACGCCAAGATCCCGGTCGTGCTGACCGACCGGGCCATCGACTCCGCCGACACCTCGCTGTATGTGAGCTTCCTCGGCTCTGACTTCGTCGAGGAGGGCCGGCGCGCCGCCAACTGGCTGGTGGACGCGACCAAGGACGACAAGGGCCCCGTCAACATCGTGCAGCTTGAGGGCACGACCGGGTCGGCCCCGGCCATCGACCGCAAGAAGGGCTTCGAGGAGGTCATCGCCGCGGACTCGAAGTTCAAGGTCATCGCCTCCCAGACCGGCGACTTCACCCGCGCCAAGGGCAAGGAGGTCATGCAGGCCTTCCTCAAGGCGCAGCCCGACATCGACGTGCTGTTCGCCCACAACGACGACATGGCGCTCGGCGCGATCCAGGCCATCGAAGAGGCCGGCAAGAGCCCCGGCAAGGACATCAAGATCATCTCGATCGACGGCGTCAAGGACGCCTTCACCGCGATGACCGAGGGCAAGATCAACGTGGTCGTCGAGTGCAACCCGCTGCTCGGCCCGCAACTCATGGACATCGTCAAGAAGGTCGTCAAGGGCGAGCAGGTGCCCAAGCGCATCCAGACCGAAGAGGGCGTCTTCACGCAGGACCAGGCGGCCGCGGCGCTGCCGAACCGCAAGTACTGAGTCCCGGGGGGGGGGGAGGGGGGGGGGGAGGGGAGGGAGGGGGGAGGGGGGAGGGGGGGGGGGGGGGGGGGGGGGGGGGGGGGGGGGGGGGGGGGGGGGGAG
>NZ_JBVJHR010000019.1:38363-152094 GCF_055586705.1 Sphaerisporangium sp. NPDC049457
ACCGTCTCCGAGCTGCGCAGGCGCGGCCTCGGCTGGACGGTGCCGTCCATGGGCACCTACTTCGGCCGGCCCAAGCCCCCCCCCCACACACCACACCCCCCCCCCCCCCCCCCCCCCCCCCCCCCCCCCCCGGTCCCCAAGGACCGACTATGGACAAGCGTCTGGCGCCGGAGGCGCCGCGGGAGGAACGTGCGCATGGCGGAACCGCGACCCGTTCTGGAGATGAGGGGAATCCACAAGCGGTTCCCCGGTGTTCATGCGCTTTCGGACGTCGACCTGCGCCTGTTCCCCGGTGAGATCCACGCGCTGATGGGCGAGAACGGCGCGGGCAAGTCCACTCTGATCAAGGTGCTGACCGGCGTCCACCGCCCGGACGCCGGAACCGTCACGATCGAGGGTCAGCCGGTGCGCATCACCAGCACCCCGCAGGCCCGCGAGGCGGGCATCAGCACCGTCTACCAGGAGGTGGACCTCTGCCCGAACCTCTCGGTCGCCGAGAACATCTCGATCGGCCGTGAGCCCTACCGGCGGGGCCGCATCCGCTGGAAGGAGACCAGACGCAGGGCGACCGAGCTGCTGGCCAGGGTCGGGCTCGAGTCGCTCGACGTCACCATGCCGCTCGGCTCCTGCTCGCTGGCGGTCCAGCAGCTCGTCGCCATCGTGCGGGCCCTGGACGTCTCGGCCAAGGTGCTCATCCTGGACGAGCCCACCTCCAGCCTCGACCGCGACGAGGTGGAGCGGCTGTTCTCGGTGATGCGGCGGCTCAAGTCCGAGGGCGTCGCCATCCTGTTCGTGTCGCACTTCCTGGAGCAGGTCTACGAGATCAGCGACCGGATGACCGTACTGCGCAACGGCGCCCTCGTCGGGGAGTACCCCACCGCCGAGCTGGGCCGCATGGCGCTGGTCCAGCTCATGATCGGCAAGGAACTCGTCGAGCTGGACGCGCTGCACGAGCACGGCAAGGCCGAAGGGGGCAAACCCCTGCTGCGTGCCGACGGCGTGGGACGCAAGGGGGCCATCGAGCCGTTCGACCTCACCATCGACGAGGGCGAGGTGGTGGGCCTGGCGGGCCTGCTCGGCTCCGGGCGCACCGAGATCGCCCGTCTGATGTTCGGCGCCGACGCGGCCGACAGCGGCAGCGTGGTCGTCGACGGACAGCCCGCGTCGCTGCGCACGCCCCGCGCGGCCATCGGGCGCGGCATCGCGTTCTGCTCGGAGAACCGCGCGGCCGAGGGGCTGGTCCCCGACCTGTCCGTGCGGGACAACATCATCCTGGCACTGCAGGCGGCCCGGGGCTGGGCGCGCCCGCTGCCGGCCGCGCGTCGCGAGGAACTCGTGGCCAAGTACATCAAGACCCTCGGCATCCGTCCGGGCGACCCGAACATACGGGTGCGCGACCTCAGCGGCGGCAACCAGCAGAAGGTGCTGCTCGCCCGGTGGCTGATCACCGAGCCCCGCCTGCTCATCCTTGACGAGCCCACACGGGGCATCGACATCGGAGCCAAGGCGGAGATCCAGAAGCTGGTGGTGTCATTGTCGGAGCAGGGGATGTCGGTGCTCTTCATCTCCGCCGAGATCGAGGAGGTGCTCCGGCTGAGCCACAAGATCGTCGTGCTGCGCGACCGGCACGTGGTCGCCGAGTTACCCGCCGGTGGAGACGAGACCGCCGGGCGCGTCATGGCGGCCATCGCGGGCGGAGGCGACCGATGAGCGTCCAAACGATCCCGCAGTGGAAGACGGTGGCCCGGCACCGCCTGTTCTGGCCGCTGCTCGTCCTGGCCGCCCTGCTGCTGGGCAACGTGGTGTTCAACCACGACTTCCTGGCGATCCGGCTGAAGGACGGCCACCTCTACGGCAGCCTCATCGACATCGTCCACTTCGGCGCCCCGCTGATCCTGGTGTCGCTCGGCCTCACCCTCGTGATCGCCACCGGCGGCATCGACCTGTCCGTCGGTTCCGTCGTGGCGATCTCCGGAGCGCTGGCCTGCCTGTGGATCAGCGGGCAGGAGAACCAGGGGGCCGTCCCAGGCGTGCTGACCGCCGTGGGCATCGCGCTGGCCGCCTCGGTGGTGCTCGGCGTGTGGAACGGCCTGCTGGTGGCGCGAGCCGGAGTGCAGCCGATCGTCGCCACCCTCGTGCTCATGGTCGCCGGGCGGGGCATCGCCCAGCTCATCACCGACGGGCAGATCATCACGATCTCCAGCCCGCCGTACAAGCTGATCGGCGGCGGGTACTGGCTCACGCTGCCGTTCTCGCTGCTGATAGTGGCCGTCTTCCTGACGCTGACCGGGGTGCTCACCCGGCGGACGGCGCTCGGACTGCTGGTGGAGTCGGTCGGCGGCAACGCCGAGGCGAGCAGGCTCGTCGGCATCCGCTCCCGCGGCCTCACCGTGGTCGTCTACACCTTCTGCGCCCTGTGCGCGGGCATCGCCGGGCTGATGATCAGCTCGAACGTGTCCAGCGCGGACGGCAACAACGCCGGCCTGTGGATCGAGCTGGACGCGATCCTCGCCGTGGTGATCGGCGGCACCTCCCTCAGCGGCGGCCGGTTCTACCTGACCGGCACCGTGGCGGGCGCGCTGATCATCCAGACGCTGTCCACCACCGTTTACAGCACCGGGATCCCACCGGAGACCACGCTGGTCTTCAAGGCGATCGTCGTGACCGGCGTCTGCCTGCTCCAGTCCCCGGCCTTCCGGGCGAAGGTGTTCCGCCGCGGCCGGCGACGAAGCGGGGGCGACGCGTCGGCGCCGCCACCGAAGGTCGAGGTGACGGCATGAACGAGTTCGCCACGGCACGCCGGCGGGGCCCCGGCTCCGCGCGGCGGCGCGGCACCGGCCCGGTGCGGCGCCGGCAGATGGGAGGCGCGGCATGGTGACGGTGCGAGAAGCCCAGACGGTCACGGAGCGCGGGGCGGGAGCCGCCGCGGCGCTTCTGAACGGCAAGCTGCCGGTCGTCGTGACCGCGGGCCTGCTGCTGGTGATGTTCGCGGCCGGCGCGGTCCAGTACGAGAGTTTCGCGTCGGGCCAGGTCGTGCTCAACCTGCTCATCGACAACGCGTTCCTGCTGGTCGCCGCCGTCGGAGCCACGTTCGTGATCCTCACCGGCGGCATCGATTTGTCGGTGGGCGCCATGGTCGCGCTGTCCACGATGATCTGCGCGTCGCTGGTGGAGCAGCACGGCTGGCCCATGTACGCGGTCATCCCCCTGGTGCTGATCGTCGGCGCGACGTCGGGGTTCGTCATGGGCTTCGTCATCCACCACTTCGAGATCCAGCCGTTCATCGCCACGCTCGCGGGCATGTTCCTCGCCCGAGGGCTGTGCTACGTGATCAGCATCAACTCCATCTCGATCACGGACCCGGTCTTCACCGAGGTGGCGCAGACGCGCATCCCGCTGCCCGGGGACACGTTCGTCCCGCCCAGCGTCGTCATCGCGCTGATCGTCGTGGCGGTCGCCTTCTATGTGCTGCACTACACGCGGTTCGGGCGGTCGGTCTACGCCATCGGCGGCAGCGAGCAGTCGGCGCTGCTGATGGGCTTGAAGGTGGCCCGCACGAAGATCATGGTGTACACCGTCAGCGGCGTCTGCTCGGCGCTGGCCGGGGTGCTGCTCACCTTCTACATGCTCTCCGGCTACGCCCTGCACGCCGTCGGCATGGAGCTCGACGCGATCGCCGCCGTGGTGATCGGCGGCACCCTGCTGACCGGCGGGTCCGGCTACGTGCTCGGCACCCTCCTCGGCGTGCTGGTGCTCGGCCTGATGCAGACCATCATCAGCTTCCAGGGCACGCTGAGCTCCTGGTGGACCAAGATCGTGATCGGCATCCTGCTGTGCGCCTTCATCCTGCTGCAAAGGGTGATCGGCGCCCGCGGGAGGCGATGAGCGGGCTCCCGCTTCGACCGCGGGACCTCGCCGGGGAGAGGGGCGCGACGCGCGTCCCTCTCCCCGGCCGCCGGTGGCCCTGGCGTCGCCCGTGTCGTGACACGCGGTCGCCCGGCGCAGCTGCGGCGGGGCCGCGGTTTCCCGGTACCGCGCGGTGGCGCGGTTCCGATAGACTGTCCGCGCATCGCAAGGGGCTATGGCGCAGCTGGTAGCGCGCCTCCATGGCATGGAGGAGGTCTGGGGTTCGAATCCCCATAGCTCCACCCGGCGTGACACGGGCGCGGGTTCTCGCGCCCGAGACGTGGTGGACGGCCGTCGAGTTCCAAGACGGCCCCCGATGCGCCACGGCCGAGATCTGGAAGGGCTACTGCGCGTGGAACTCGACGCGGCGGCGCGTGCGGGCCGCGAGACGCCCGACCTCCCTCATGTGGTGGTGCGCCGCGCGCTGCCCACCGAGCCCGCGATCCGCGCGTCGGCGTCGCTGTTCGCCGCCGAGGCCGAGCGCCAGGGGGTCCGCGCCGACCGCCGCATGCTCTACGTCGGCCCCGAGCCCGCGAGCGAGCGCATCGCCGAGGCGCTGCGCGTCCAGCCCGGCGCCGAGGTGCTGGCGCGGCGCAAGCTCCTGCTGGCCGACGGGGTCCCGGTGCGCATCGCCACCAGTTACCTCCGCCTCGACCTGTTCGGCGGCACCCCGCTCGCCGCCCCGGGGTTCGTCCTGCCCAGCCTGCAGGCCGGCATCGAGGCCCTCGGCCACCGCTTCGGCCACGCCGAGGAGGAACTGCTCGCGCGCAGGCCCACCGCGTTCGAGGACGAGACGCTGCGGCTGTCGCAGGGGGAGTGGGTGGTGCAGATCGTGCGGGCCGGGTACGCCACCGACGGCACGCCCGTCCACGTCCTTGCGACCATCTGCGCCGCCTCCCGCCACGTGTTCCCCATCCGGCAGGTCGCCGGCGCCGACGAGTTCTAGCGCGTTCTAGCGCTCCGGTCGCGGCAAAACAGATCGCCCGCGCGGGCCGCTTGTTGGCACACTGTCCCGCATGGTGTGGAGGTTCACGGCGACATTCGATGACTTTCCCGACGCGGCCGAGGCGTGGCTGCGCCGTGATCCGGTGCGCAACACGGTTCCGCTGACCGTGCTCGGCCGCATGCGGCACGGCCTGTGGCAGGACGGCCGGCTGCTCGGCTGGTACACCGCCGGAGGGGAGGTGCGCGCGGTGATGCTGCACACGCCGCCCAATCCGCTGCTGTTGGGCGACATCCCGCTCGACACGGTGCCCTCCCTCGCCGAGGCGCTGCGCGACCGCGAGAGCACCGGGGTGAACGGGCCGCTGCGCCAGGTGGAGGCCTTCGCCGCCGCGTCCGGCCGCGCGGAGGAGTCGCGCATGTCGTTGCGGCTCTACCGGCTGGGCGCCCTGCGTCCGCCGTCCCGCGAGGGCGCCCCCCGCGTCGCCGGCGAGCACGACGTCGAACTGCTCGTCCAGTGGATGCGGGCCTTCTTCGCCGAGGCCGAGCCCGAGATCGGCGACGACGATCCCTCGCCGCAGATCAAGCACCGCGTCGGCCGGGGCGAGTTCGTCCTGCTCGAGGACGGCGGGCGGCCGGTCGCCATGGCGGCCTTCTCGCTGCCGATCATCGGGATGTCGCGCATCGGGCCGGTGTACACCCCGCCGGAGTTCCGCCGTCGCGGATACGGCGCGGTGGTCACCCATGGAGCGACCCGCGCCGCCCAGGACGCCGGAGCCGATCTTCTGCTGCTGTTCACCGACCTGGCGAATCCGACGTCGAACTCCATCTACCAGGCGCTCGGCTACCAGCCGGTGGCCGACTACGCGTCCATCACGCTGGCCCGCCGGGCGTGACACCCGGCCCGGCGGCCCGGCCCGGCTTCCCACGGGGGGCGGGTCGAACCTGAGCCGGCCGGGAGACCGGCGGCGGTGCCGGCGTCCGGCGGCGTCCGGCGGTGGGCGCCGCGAGGGTCGCCGCCCCGAGGGCGGCGACGTCGCGCTTGAAACTTCCACCGGCCGGCGCCGCGCGCACCGCCGTCCCGGCGGCGGGCCTGGGCGGGCCTGGGCGCGGTATGGGGACCGTACGTGAACCGGAGCTTTGACACATCCGGAAAACATCCCGATGGCTCATTGACACCCGCGAATACCACTTGATTGGCATATTTCTCATTAATTGCATCAACTCATATCCTGACTGGGCTTGACTTGTGTCGTGGTATCGCTCTATCTAATGAGAGCGAAGATGACGGCTCAGTGTTGGGTGGAATGGATGACAGCGAGACGCTCGCGCCCGGCGCACCGGGCCGCCCAGGCTGATGCGTTCGACCGCATCGGCGCCAGGTACGACGAGGCGTTCCCCTACAAGGGCGGCCAGATCGCCTCGGCCGAATGGGTCCTGCGCAAGCTCCGCCCGGGCGCGCGGGTGCTCGACGTCGGATGCGGCACCGGCCTGCCGACGGCCAGGCAACTGGTGGACGCGGGGTGCGAGGTGACGGGCATCGACATCTCGCCCGTCATGCTCGCGCTGTCCGCCGCGAACGTCCCCGAGGCCGACCTGCACAGGATGGACGTCGTCGACATCGACGCCGGCCTCGGCCGGTTCGACGCCGTCGTGGCCTACTTCTCGCTGTCGATGCTCCGGCGTGACGAGATCATGGCGACGCTGCTCCGCCTGCACGAGGTGCTCGTGCCCGGCGGCTGGCTGGCCGTCGGCATGGTGGAGATGGACATCGACGACGCCCCGGTCCGCGTCCTGGACACGTGGCTGCGGATGACCGGCTATGCCAGATACGCGCTGCGCGCCGTCGTCGAGGAGGCCGGGTTCAGCGTGCGTGAGCAGATGGACCTGGCGTACGTCCCGGCGACAGAGGACGAGCCGCTGGAGATGCAGCTGTTCCTCAACTGCCGCAGGAACACGTTCTGACCCGCCGCCGGACGGGCGCGCGTCCGCTGACCTGCCGCCGGACGGGTGCGCGTCCGGCGGTCGGCGTGACCGGCCCCGGACGGGCGCGCCGCGGCCGGTCACGCTCCGGGCACGGTTCACCGTCGCTTGGATGACGGGTCCGGCGGCCGTGCCCGCGGAGTCGTCGTAGGAGGTGACACCGAGAGGGGCCTCCTGTGAAGTCACGAATCCTCATCTGCGTTCTGGCGGTGCTCGCCTTGCTCGCCTCGGCCTGCGGCGCGAGTTCCAACGAAACTTCAGGGGCGCGCGAACCGTCCAGACCCGCCGGCGACACGGCCGGCCAAGGGCGGCCGGGTGACGAGGCGCCCGCGGCCGGTGCCACCGGCCGGCCCGTGCCCACCGCTCCCGCCGAACCCGCGCACGAGATCTCCACCTTCGCGCTGGACGTCGACACCGCCTCCTACGGGTACGCGCGCGCCAGCCTGCAGGCCGACCGGCGGCCCGACCCGGCGCAGGTCAGGCCGGAGGAGTTCGTCAACGCCTTCGGGCAGGGGTATCCGGAGCCGCCGGGGGACGGCTTCGCGATACGGCTCGACGGGGCCAAGGGGCCGGTCGAGGGCACCGCGCTGCTGCGGGTCGGTCTGCAGACCCGCACCGCCGACGCGGCCGCGCGCCGGCCCGCCAACCTGACGTTCGTGGTCGACGTCTCGGGCTCCATGAGGGATCCCGGGCGGCTGGACCTGGTGCGCGACGCACTGCACACGCTCGTGGACCAGCTCGGGCCGGGCGACCAGGTCTCGATCGTCTCCTTCAGCGACCAGGCCCGGCTGCTGCTGTCGATGACCCCGGCCGGTGAGCGCCACGAACTGCACGCCGCCGTCGACAGGCTGGCCACCGAGGGGTCGACCAACCTTGAGGCCGGACTGGTCGCCGGGTACGCCGAGGCGGCGCGGGCCTACCGGCCGGTCGCGACCAACCGGGTGATCCTGCTGTCGGACGGCCTGGCCAACACCGGCGACACCGCCTGGCAGGGCATCCTCGACCGGGTCGAGGAGTCCGCCGGACGCCGGATCACGCTGCTGTGCGTCGGCGTCGGCCGCGAGTACGGCGACACGCTGATGGAACAGCTCGCCGACCACGGCGACGGCGCCGCGGTGTACGTCGCCTCGCCGGAGCAGGCGCGCGAGGTCTTCGTCGAGCGGCTGCCGGCGAACCTCGACCTGCGGGCGCGTGACGCCAAGGCGCAGGTCGCGTTCAACCCGGCCACCGTCGCGTCCTACCGGCTGGTCGGCTACGACAACCGCGCGCTGGCCGCGCGGGACTTCCGCGACGACGCCAAGGACGGCGGCGAGGTGGGACCCGGCCACGCGGTCACCGCGCTCTACTCGGTGCGCCTGCGCCCGGGAACCTCAGGGCAGCTCGCCATGGCGACGGTGCGCTGGCAGGACCCCGACACCCGCGAGCCGGCCGAGACCAGCGGCGCGCTGGAGGTGGCCGCGCTGTCGGACCGCCTGTGGGAGGCCGCGCCGCCCCGGCTGCAGGTGGACGCGGTGGTCGCGGCCTTCGCCCAGCGGCTCAGGCACGCGGAGGACGAGATGTTCACCGAGGACCTCGGCGCCCTGGCCGGCCACGCGGAGCGGCTGGCGGCGGCGACGGAGGACCCCATGGTGACCGAGCTGGCCGAGCTGATCCGCAGGGCGGGCTCGCTGGAATGAGCCCGCCCGGCTCGCCCGCCGCCCGGCCATGCGCGGGTCAGGATCGCCCCAGGATGGGGATGGCGGCCTTCTGAGGGTCGTCGCTGAAGTAGAAGTCGTACATGGCCTGGGCGAACTCGTCCTTGCCGAGACGGCCGTCGCCGTCGGTGTCCAGCAGGATGAACGCCTCGCGCGCCTCGGCCGTCTCGACGTCGTAGGCCGACCACAGGCGGAGGTACTCGTGCATGCCGAGCTTCTGATCGCCGTCGGCGTCCAGCGCGTCCCACAGGGCGTCGGTGATGGGCCAGACGATCGCCACGATGAACCGCGTGCGGTCGAGGGTGGGGGAGACGGCGTACTCGATGTACCTCTGCCGGCTGATGCGGCCGTTGTCGTCGGTGCCGACGGCGGCCACGACGTTGGCCCAGACGTGCGCGTAGGCGGCCAGCAGGCCGGCGCGGGCGGGGGAGTCGGCGGGCAGGCCGAGGCGGTCGGCCAGATGAAGACCGACAAGGCGCATGTCCTCCTTGTCGAGGTAGCCGTCCTGATCGACGTCGCTCGTGTCGAATGCGGATCCGGCGTTGAGCGCGTGGGGGCTCCGATGCATGTCGGCTCCTAGCGGGCGGTTACGCGGGGCGACTAATCGTTACCCTCGGTAAGGCGCGCTGTCAACGCGAGTCAGCTCGGTGACCAGGAAACCTTGCCCCGGGGCGCGCGAGATGGGTAGAAGGCCCCCGTACAGGTGGGTCACGAGCGGCATCGGCCGCGGGTAGCAGAACACCGACGAGCGGGTGCCGAGGATCGCCGGGGTGTCGACCACGAGCGGCAACTCGCCGAGCAGGAAAGGCACCGCGATCTCGGCCCGCTCGCGGGTCACCGGCTCCTCGGCGCCGTTCGCGCCATTGGCGATCACCGGGACGACGGCGTCCAGACAGGCGGCGCGGAAGCCCGGGTCGGTCGCGTACAGCCGCTCGGCGGTGGCGCGCATGGCGGCGTACGGCCGGTTGGCGGCCAGGTCGGACCAGCTGAAGACGGCGACAGAACCGGGGGCCCCGAGCTCGCCGAGAGCCCGCCTGACCCGGTTGTGGGTGTTGTTGATGGCCATCTTCGCCTTGCGCCGCACCCGGCCCGCGGCGTGCCCCCGCCCGCGCAGGGTGCCTTCGAGCTCGGTGCCGGGAAGCAGCACGTCGACCCGGGCGAAGGTCGTCAGGGCCCAGCGCAGCAGCTCGGTGATCGTCGCCTGGGAGAAGTAGCCGTTGAGCGCGCTCACGCCGATGAGGGCGTGCTCGCGCTTGACCACGATGCGCGAGCAGGCACTCGTCAGCGGCCGGATCATGACGTTCCTCATGCCGTGAAACTAGCAAACTCCGCCACCATTGGTAGTCGATTGGCTGCAAACAGTAGTTGCACCTCTTTATCCGGCGCATCGCCGCAGGCCAGAAGGCGTATGACCGCCCAGCCGATCGGATGCCGCCCGCCCGGCTGATCGGGTCCGCCCGCCCAGCCGATCGGGCGCTGACCGCCCGGCCGCTCCGACGCCGGCCGCCCGGCCGGCACGTGCTCCGCGGCGTCGGTGGGCGGCGGCTACGGCGGTTCGGCGCGGGGGGCGAATTCCGATACACTGGCGGGGCACGGCGCGGCCGCAAGGCCGTTAGCCAGGCGACCAGGGGCTATGGCGCAGCTGGTAGCGCGCCTCCATGGCATGGAGGAGGTCTGGGGTTCGAATCCCCATAGCTCCACCACCGGACGCCTGCCCGCCCACCGGCGAACGACCGCCGCTGAGCAGGCGCTCGAAGGTCCCCAGCACAAGGCCACCCTCCGGGGTGGCCTTGTCGCATTCCACGACAGAAAACGAAGACACCGCGGCACCGCGCCGCAGCCCGTTCCGCCGCACAAGGCGCAGAACGACGACGTCCCGGCACCGTGCCGGAGCCGCTCCGCCGCGTCAGGCGAACAGCGAGGATGTCGCGGCGGCGTGGCGGAGCCGTTCCGCCGGGTGAGCGGGTTCGGCACGCATGGCCGGCGCCAGTGCCGTGACCGCTCACCCTCGGCGAGGGTGCTTCCTCCCGTCCGTCCGGTGGGCTCCTTCCGCCGGCGCCGCGTCGGCGGGATGGTGGACGGCGGATGCCGGCGCCGTCCTACTGCGGGGACCCGGCGATCCACTCCGGTCATCGCACTGGATGGGCCGCCGTCGAGGATGTCGCAGGGGGTTGTTCAGGGGTTGCTTCGCAGTACTGGGCGGAGCGCGTCCAGGACCGCGGCGTCCTCGATGGTGGAGGGGACCGGTTCGTCGACGCCGTCGGCGATGCCGCGCATGGTCTTGCGCAGGATCTTCCCCGACCGGGTCTTGGGCAGCCCCGGCACGATGTCCACGCGTCTCAGCGCCGCGACGGCCCCCACCTGGTCGCGGACCAGGCGCACCAGCTCATCGCGCAGCTCGGCGTGGTCGGCGTCGACGCCGCTCTTGAGCACGACCAGCCCGCGCGGCACCTGACCCTTCAGCTCGTCGGCGACGCCGATCACCGCGCACTCGGCGACGGCCGGGTGCCCGGCCAGCACCGCTTCCATCGAACCGGTGGACAGGCGGTGCCCGGCCACGTTGATGACGTCGTCGGTGCGTCCCATGACGAACAGGTAGCCGTCCTCGTCGACGTGCCCGCCGTCGCCGGTCAGGTAGTGCCCTTCGTAGGCCGAAAGGTAGGAGGCGAGGAAACGCTCGTCGTCCTGCCAGAGCGTGGGCAGCGTGCCCGGCGGCAGCGGCAGCCGTACGCAGATCGCCCCGTCCACGCCCGCCGGGCACGGCCGGCCGTCGGGGTCCAGGACGCGCACGTCGTACCCCGGCACCGGCACCGTGGGCGAGCCCGGCTTGACGGGCATGGGATCGAGCCCGCGCAGGTTGGCGGCGACGGGCCAGCCGGTCTCTGTCTGCCACCAGTGGTCCACCACGGGGACGCGGAGCTTCTCGGCGGCCCAGTGGTAGGTGTCGGGGTCGAGCCGCTCGCCCGCGAGGAACAGCGTCCTCAGCGATGAGATGTCGTACTTGGCCAGATATGCGGCGTCCGGGTCGAGCCTCTTGATCGCGCGGAACGCCGTCGGCGCGGTGAACAGCGCGTTCACCCTGTAATCGGAGATCACCCGCCAGAACGCCCCCGCGTCCGGAGTGCCCACCGGTTTGCCCTCGTACAGGACCGTCGTCGCGCCGAGCAGCAGCGGCGCGTACACGATGTAGGAGTGGCCGACCACCCAGCCCACGTCCGAGGCCGCCCAGAACACGTCGCCCGGCGCGATGTCGTACACGTTGCGCATGCTCCACAGCAGCGCGACCGCGTGGCCGCCGTTGTCGCGCACCACGCCCTTCGGCCTCCCCGTCGTGCCGCTGGTGTAGAGGATGTAGAGCGGGTCGGTGGCCGCCACCGGGACGCACTCGGCGGGCTCGGCCGCGGCCATGGCCTCGCGCCAGTCGACGTCACGGCCGGGCGTCAGAGTCGCGGGCGCCTGCTCGCGCTGGAGGATCACGCAGTGCTCCGGCCGGTGCTCAGCCATCTCCAGCGCGCTGTCGAGCATCGGCTTGTACGGGACGACCCGGGACGGCTCGATGCCGCAAGAGGCCGACACGACCACCACCGGCCGGGCGTCGTCGATGCGCACCGCGAGCTCGCGGGGGGCGAAGCCGCCGAACACCACCGAATGCACGGCGCCGAGACGGGCGCAGGCGAGCATGGCCACGACGGCCTCGGGCACCATCGGCATGTAGATGATCACCCGGTCGCCCCTGCTCACGCCGAGGTCGCGCAGCGCCCCGGCGAACAGCGCCACCTGCTCCAGCAGTTCGGCGTAGGTGTAGGTGCGGGCCGCGCCGGTGACCGGGCTGTCGTAGATCAGCGCCGCCTGCCCGCCCCGCCCGCCGGCCACGTGCCGGTCCAGGGCGTTGCGGCAGGTGTTCAGCTCACCGCCGGTGAACCACCGGTAGAACGGCGCCGCGTCGGCGTCCAGTGTCCTGTCAGGGACGCGATTCCAGGTCACGGCCGTCGCGGCCTGGCCCCAGAACGCGTCGGGATCGTCGATGCTCTTGGTGAAGGCGTCCGCGTACGACATGGCTCCCTGCTCACCTGCCAATCGGTCCGACCGCCATCATGACTCAGCGGTCCGCCGTGGGACAGGGCACGAAGACCCGTGACGGCGGGCGAGGTCAGGCGGAACGGATGGCGGCGCGGGCGCCGGCGGGTACGTCCGCCCGGAAGGTGTGCCGGTAGGTCAGCGGAGCCACCCCCACCGTGGCGTGCAGATGCTGCCGCAGTGAGACGGCCGTGCCGAAGCCCGCCCGGGCCGCCACCTGGTCGACGGGCAGGTCGGTGGTCTCGAGCAGGTGGCGCGCCCGCTCGACCCGCTGCCGTACGAGCCACCGTGCGGGGCTGAGCCCGGTCTCCTCCCGGAAACGGCGGGTGAAGGTGCGCACGCTCATGCGCGCGTGCCTGGCCAAGGTGGCGAGGTCCAGCGGCTCTTGCAGCCGTTCGAGCATCCACGCCCTGGTGGGAGCGGTGGTGGCGTCCCCGGGAGCGGGCAGCGGGCGTTCGATGTACTGCGCCTGGCCGCCCTCCCGCCACGGCGGGGTGACGCAGCGCCGCGCCACCCGGTTGGCGGTCTCGCTCCCATGGTCCCGGCGGATCACGTGCAGGCACAGGTCGATGCCCGCGGCGACGCCGGCGGAGGTCAGCAGGTCGCCGTCGTCGATGAACAGCACGTCGGGGTCGAGCAGGACGCGGGGGAACAGCGAGCGGAACAGGTCGGCGCTCCTCCAGTGGGTCGTGGCCGGCCGTCCGTCGAGCAACCCCGCGGCGGCGAGCACGAACGCACCCGTGCAGATGGACATCAGCCGCGACCGGGTGGCCGCCTCGCGCAGGGCGTCGCGCAGCTCGCCGTCGATCGTCCCGTCTTCGAACATCGACCCGCTGTGGACGCCGGGGATGATGACGGTGTCCGCCGTGGCGAGGGCCGACAGATCGTGGTCGGGGAGCACGGTGAACCCCGCCGACCCGCGCACGGGACGCCCGCCGGGGGTGCAGGTGACGATGTCGTACAGCCGGCGGCCTTCGGCGTCCTCGGCGACCCAGAACACCTGCCCCGGGGTGCCGAGGTCCAGCGTGGCGAAGTCGTCCAGCGCGAGGACCGCGATGCGGTGCATCATGGCCGGATTCTTTCAGATATTGGCTATCAAGCCACTCGTCGCCGGCGAATCGGACGATGACTATTGTCCGCATGATGATGACGCATGACGTGAAACGCCGGCGGTGGCCGCATCGGGCCTGGGCGGTGGCGGCCGTCGCCTTCGTCGCCATCATTGGGGCGGCCGGCTTCCGGGCCACGCCGGGGGTGCTGATCACCCCGCTGGAGGCCGAGTTCGGCTGGTCGCGAGGGACGATCTCCTCCGCAGTCTCGGTGAACCTGATGCTGTTCGGCCTCACCGCGCCGTTCGCCGCCGCTCTGATGGACCGGTTCGGCATGCGCCGCGTCGTGTCGTGCGCGCTGCTGCTGGTGGCCCTCGGCAGCGGGCTCACCGTCTTCATGACGGCGAGTTGGCAGCTGATCCTGTGCTGGGGCGTGCTCACCGGGCTCGGCACCGGGTCGATGGCGCTGGTCTTCGTCGCCACGGTCACCGACCGGTGGTTCGTACGGCACCGGGGCATGGTCACCGGCGTGCTGACCGCGGGCAGCGCCACCGGCCAGCTCGTCTTCCTTCCCGTGCTCGCCTGGGTCGCCGAGGGTCCGGGCTGGCGCACGGCCGCCCTGGTGGTGGCCGCGTCGGCGCTCGCCGTCGTCCCGCTGATCTGGCTGCTGCTTCGCGACCACCCCGAGGAGGTCGGCCTGACCGCCTACGGCGCGCCGCCTCCGGCCGCTCTCGCCGACGCCTCGTCCGCCGGTCCGCAGGACACGTCCGCGGGCGGTCACCGGGACGGCGCGCCCGCCGCTTCCACGGGCGCCTCCGCCGCCGGCGGAACGGGTTCCGGCGGCGCGGCGCTGCGGGCCATCGCCGTGCTGCGGTCGGCCGCGCGGACCCGGTCGTTCTGGTACCTCGCCGTCGGCTTCGCCATCTGCGGTGCGAGCACCAACGGCCTGGTCGGCACGCACTTCATCCCGGCCGCCCACGACCACGGCATGCCCGAGACCACCGCCGCCGGGCTGCTCGCGCTCATCGGCGTCTTCGACATCGCGGGCACGATCTTCTCCGGCTGGCTCAGCGACCGTGTCGACCCCAGGCTGCTGCTCGCGGTCTACTACGCGTTGCGCGGCGCGTCGCTGCTGGTGCTGCCGCCGCTGTTCGCCGCGACGGCCGGGCCGAGCATGCTGGTGTTCATCGTCTTCTACGGCCTGGACTGGGTGGCCACCGTGCCGCCGACCGTGGCGCTGTGCCGCAGGCTGTACGGGCGGGACGGCGGCGTCGTGTTCGGCTGGGTGTTCGCCTCACACCAGATCGGCGCCGCCATCGCGGCGGTCGCCGCGGGCCTGACCCGCGACCACCTCGGCCACTACGACGCGGCCTGGTATGGCGCCGGCCTGCTCTGCGCCCTGGCCGCGGCCATGTCGCTGCGCATCGCCTCGAAGAACGGCTCCTCTCCCGGCGCGACCCCGAGCCCCGGACAGGTGCCCGCGGCCACCGCCTGAACCGCGGACGGACCGGCCGGGCCACGGCGGCATAGTGGACCGGGCCGCGGCGAGCGCGGGGGCACGGCGACCGGCCTGTCCAGGGCTGACACGGCGGGCCGCCGGGACCCCGCTGCTTCGCGGGACGTCCCGGGCGCCGCGTCTGTCGGTGAGCGGTGAGATCCTTGGGGGCGTGAACGCGCCAGACCAGCCAGACCGGTCAGACCAGAGAGTGCTCCCCCTGGTCGTCCGCATCGAGCGCGCCACGCCGCCCGAGCGCACCGACGCTCTCGAGGCGGCGGCGCTCGCCGTGCTCACTCTGCTGACCGACGAGCGTGCCCTGCACGGCGAGTGGGCCGAGGCCGTGCGGGCGTGGGAGACCATCGGCATCAGGAAGGTCGTGCGGCGGGCCAGAGGGGCCGAGTGGCGCCGCGTGCTGGAGCTTCCCGGCATCACGGTCACACTGCGCTCGGCCGAGGTGCGGGTGCACCCGCCGATCCCGCTCGACGCCTGGCCCAAAGACCTGTCCCGCCTGCAGGTCTCCGGCACCGGCCTGGTGGACTCCGCGCCTCCCGCGCCGCCGCCGCCCGGCGGGGTCGTGCTGTGGTCCAACCCGTCCCTCGACATGTCGGCGGGCAAGGCGATGGCCCAGGCCGGCCACGCGGCGCAGCTCGCCTGGTGGGGCACCGGCGAGGCGGCCCGTGCCGCCTGGCACGCGGGCGGCCTGCCGGTCACCGTCCGCACGGCCGAGCCGTGGCGGTGGGCCGCGCTGGTCGACAGTGGGCTCCCCGTCGTGCGCGACGCCGGTTTCACCGAGATCGAGCCCGGCTCTCGCACGGTCGTCGCGGACGCGCCATGGCTGAGGGCCGGAGGTCTGCGGCCGGCCGGTTGGGGCCCGCTGCGCGACCCGTCGCGCTAGCCGCGCTTCATGATCATACCGGCTGGTGGACGCCCTGCCCGCGCCGCCCCCGTCCGATGGCGCCTGCGTTGACCAGAGGACGAAAGTAAAGGTCAGAGCCCACGAAAACCTCGATGCGGTAGGGACTCGTTCCCGAAGTGTGATCGGGAACTGGGGCGCGAATGGGCGATTTGCCGTACGCTCCCCAACGTGCCAAATGGGGTAGGTGGGAACTACGGGACCAAGGCCGTCCCAACGTACGTAATGGCGGACGCGGAGACCGCGCCGCTGCCGAAGATCACAATCGAGGAGCCTCCGCCGCCTGCGCCCGCCAAGCGCCGCTCGCCGATCTCCCGGCTGGGCGACCTGCCGATGCGCGTCATCTACCGCATAGTGATCGGCGTCACCGCCGCTGTGGCCGTCGCCGTGGCCGGCGTCCTCTTCTATGTCAACGACTCGGGGAAGGGCAGGCCGACGGCTGCCGGTCCCGACGCGGCGGGGCCGCCGCCCGTATCGGCGGCACAGAGCACCGCCCCCGGTACGGATGCCGCGCCGCCGTCCGGCGTCCCCGTGACGCCGGCGGCGACCCAGGCCGGGCCTTCGGATCCCGCTGCCGCCGTCCCCGGTTCCTCGGCGGCGCCCGAGGCCTCCGCGACGGCCGCGGCGCCCGCTGGGCCGGGAGCGTCCACGGACCCCGGTGTCTCCGCCGCGCCGAGCGTCTCGGCGGCCCCCGCGCAGGTGGGAGCCACGCCGGCGCCCACCCCGCTGCCCGGCGGAAGCGCCCTCGCCGCGGCCGAGGCCGACCCGCGCGTCCCCGCGCCGCCCGCCGACCGCAAGCTCGCCAACTACCCCGGGCGTGGCGCGCCGACGAAGGGCAGGGTGAAGGACGACAGGTCCGGCATCTCCTTCACGCGCTTCGTCAAGGCATGGAAGCTCGCCAAGTCCTCGCCGTTCGCCACGCGGAGACTTCTCCCCAGGGTGAAGGGAGCCGGGCACCGCGGGCTGCTGGCGACCTGCCCGGTCCCGATCGCGGTGCAGGACGAGCTCAAGGAGACCGCCTACCTCGCGGCACGCTGGACGCTGAACCACCATCCGGCCGGCTCCACGATCACCTGGACCGCCTCGCAGGGCTTCAAGGCCGGCAAGCGCGAGGGCTGGCTGCTCGGCTACTGGGTGCACTACAAGGTCGGCGGCAAGAAGCACGTGGCCACCGCGGCCGTCGCCCTGGTCGACCTTCCGGACGCCAAGCCGGCCATGGTCTTCATCTCCATCCCCGACGCCCAGAAGAAGCGCTGGGCCGACATCAACACCCTCCTCACCAGCATCCGCCCCCTCTGACACCTGCCGCCGCACCGCCACGTTCCGCCACCGTCTGCCGGCCTCTGCGGCCGTCACGCCGGGCGCGCCCGCGTCCGCAGGCCGCCGCTCCAGCGGAGGAGGCATGCGGCGCGGCCGTCCCGGTCGGCTGCCGAGCGGACGGCCCGCGGCCGGGTCTGTACCGGCTCTGGACGGGCTCTGGCGGCCTATAGGCTCGGGAGTCGTATCGCAGATGGCGGGCTCGTAAGATCGGAAGAGATGACTGAGATCGTGGGCGCGGAAGCCATGACAGAGATCGTTCTCGCCTCCTCGTCGCCTGCCCGGCTCGCGTTGCTGCGCAGCGCCGGGCTCGATCCCAAGGTGATCGTCAGCGGCGTGGACGAAGAGGCCGTCACCGCCGCCTCGCCCGCCGAGCTCAGCCTCACCCTGGCCCGCGCCAAGGCGTCGGTGGTCGCGAAGGGGCTGTCCTCCGGCCTGGTGATCGGCTGCGACTCCGTGCTCGAACTCGACGGGCGCGCGTACGGCAAGCCGGTGTCCGCCGAGGACGCCGTCGCCCGGTGGCGGTCGATGCGCGGACGCGTCGGCAGGCTGCTCACCGGGCACTGTGTGATCGACGTCGCGACGGGGGCCGAGGCGGCCGAGGTCGGCTCCACGGTCGTGCGCTTCGGCACGCCCACCGACGACGAGATCGCCGCTTATGCCCGCAGCGGTGAGCCCGTGCGGGTGGCGGGCGCCTTCACGCTGGACGGTCTCGGCGGCTGGTTCGTGGACGGCATCGACGGCGACCACGGCAACGTGCTCGGCATCTCGCTGCCCTTGCTCCGCCGCCTCTTCGCGGAGCTCGGGGTAGAGGTGACATCTGTCTGGAAACCGTGATCTTTCCGCCGATCTTGCGACCGTTCAGGCGTGAGGCGTTAGCCTGCCGGGCATGAACAGCATCGGGCAGCCCATCCGCCGCGGGATCGGTGGCTTCGCCGACGGCATCAGATACTTCTTCCAGGGGCTCGGCTGGGTCGCGCGGCATCCGGGGCAGTGGATCTTCGGGCTCATCCCGGCGCTCATCGCGCTGGTGCTCTACATCGTCGCTCTGGTGCTTCTCGGCAACTACGCCGGGGACCTCGCGGCGTGGGCGACGCCGTTCGCCGCCGACTGGGAGCCCGCGCTCCGGCAGACCCTGCGGTTCCCGCTCGGCCTGGTGATCTTCGCCCTCGGGCTGGTGCTGGCCGTCATCACCTTCACCGCCGCCACGCTGGCGATCGGCGAGCCGTTCTATGAGAAGCTCTCCGAACGCGTGGAGGAAGAGATGGGCGGCGTCGACAAGGCCGCCGACGTCCCGCTCTGGCGGTCGATCGCGCGATCCGTACGCGACAGTCTGATCACGCTGATGTACGTGCTGATGTTCACGATCCCGCTGTTCGTCCTGGGCTTCGTGCCGGTGATCGGGCAGACGGTGGTTCCCGTGCTGGGCGCGGCGGTGTCCGGATTCTTCCTCACGGTGGAGTTGACCGCGCTGGCCATGGAGCGCAGGGGGCTCGCGCGCAAGCAGCGTTTCGCGGTGCTGCGGGGTGACCGCGCGCCCGCTCTGGGGTTCGGGGTGCTGGTGTTCCTGATCTTCCTCATCCCGTTGGGCGCGGTCGTCGCCATGCCGGCCGCCGTGGCCGGAGCCACCATCATGGTCCGCTCCCGCCTGGCACCGGCCATCCCGCCCACCCGGTGACGCCGCACGGCGACCTTGCTTGTCCTCGCCTGTGGACACCGGCAAGTCCACCCCACATGTCCAGCATATTTCACATAAGAGATATAGCGGCATTGATGTCGACCCAATAGTCAGATGAATATGCCGATATAACCGACGCATTTCGTCAGTGGCGCGTTGCGCTCAACCGTTCCTCCACGAACGCCGTTCTGTTCATCGTCCACAGAATGGCGTCGGCCGTGACGGCCGAAACGCGGATCGGCGATTCTCCCATACATGACGCCATCACCGATCCTCCTCACCTCTCCCGACGACATTCTCGGGGCCGTGCCCTACATCCTGGGGTTCCACCCGGCCGACAGCCTGGTGGTCATCGCCTTCGCGGGCCGAGGGGTGCGCGGCCGGCTGCGCGTCACCACACGCTGGGATCTTCCGCTCCCGCCGGGCGCCCTCGACCGCCTCGTTCCCCTCCTCCGTCGAGAGGAGGTCACGCACACGATCTTGGCGGGGTTCGGCGGCGGCGCACTCGTGACACCCGCCATGGACGAGGTCAGGCGGCTCCTCGCCGACGCCGGCATCCAGGTCATCGAGGCCCTGCGCGCCGAGGGGGCTCGCTACTGGTCCTATGTCTGCACGCGCGTCGAGTGCTGTCCTCCGGAAGGGCGGCCTTACGACCCGCTGGCCGGCGAGGTGGCGGCTCAGGCCACCTTCGGCGGGCTGGTCGCCCTGCCCGATCGCGAAAGCCTGCGAAGTTCGCTGGCTCCCACCCACGGGGCGGCGCGCACCAAGATGCGCGAGGCCACCCGCTCCGCGGCCGCAGAGGTGCGCGCGAGGCTCGTCAGCATGGCACAACCGTGCGAGGTCCCCGGTGCGTTCGTCGCCGAAGGGCTGGCCAGGGTGCGCCGATCCCTCGACGCCTTCCGCGGGCTCGGCCGACTGCCCGATGACGAGGCCGCCCGGCTCGGCATCGACCTCTCCGTGATCCGCGTCCGTGACGAGGCGTGGACGCTCATGAACGACGACACTCAGGACACCCATGTCGCGCTGTGGGGCGACCTCACTCGCCGGCTGGAGCCGCCGTTCGTCCCTCCGGTCGCCTCCCTGCTGGCCGCCGCCGCGTGGCGGCGTGGCGACTCGGCTCTGGCCGGCATCGCCGTCGAACGGGCCCTCGCCGCCGATCCGTCTTACTCGATGGCGATCCTGCTGGCGCAGGGGCTCCAGCAACTGGTCAGCCCCGAGATCCTCCGGCAGCGCATGCCCACCCCTGAGGAACTCGACGTGAGCATGGGACCACCCCGCATGGAATGGCTCCACCCCATGCTGGGCCTCCTGGACGACCACACCCTCCACACATCATGATCACCCACCCCCCTCCACAGTGCACGCCCCCACCCTCGCCACAACCACCGACTGACTCCCCGACACGACGACCGCTCCCCTTCGCAGGTTCTCCATCGGCGCCGCGCCGCCAGTGCTTCCCCTGACACCCCTGTGCGGTGACCGCTCACCTTCGCCCACGGTGCTTCCCCCCGTCCTTCCGAGCAGGTTCCCCCATCGCCGACGGGCCGGCAGTGCTTCCCCCGTCCCTCCGATGAGGTCCCCATCGGCGCCGGGTCGGTGGGACGGTGGGCGGCGAGTGTCGGCGCCGTCCTACGGCGGGGACTTGGCGCACCGCTCGGGTCTGCGTATGCGTACTGGCCGCCGTGGCCGGTGGTGACTCTCGGAGGCCTGGGTCGTCGTCCCCGCTCCCTCCGACGAGGTCCCCATCGGCGCCGGGTCGGCGGGATGGTGGGCGGCGAGTGTCGGCGCCGTCCTACGGTGGGGACTTGGTGGGCCTTTCCGGTCTTCGCGCTGGCCGTCGTGGTCAGGGGTGACTCGCGAAGGCCTAAGTCGCAGTGTCACACGGTCGGCCGGTGGTCGTTACTCCTGCGCGGTGTCGGTCCGGCGTCGCTCGTTGTAGGCCCGCATCCTCTTCGGATATCCGGTGAGCTGGACGTCATAGACAGGAAGGGCGAGGTTTCTGGCCACCTTGATGATGACGGCGGGGGAGCCGACCCTGCGGCGCGTCCATTCGCCGTCATGGGCGACGGCGACCGCGGTGGTGTCGGTGGCGAAGGTCTCCGGCTCGACGTAGAACTCCACGCCTTGGCGGGACTTCGCGAAGGCGATCAACGCCTCGATGTCGCCGTCGTTGGCCTCGCGGTCGAACTTTGCGATCCTCGTGCCGCGCAGCCGACGAATCCCGTAGCGATCTCGCCATCCCATATCCCTTGTATACCTGGCCCAGGCGTCAAATGCGTGCCTCGGGGCCACATCGGGGTCGTGTCGGGGTTGTTCCGGATAGACCGGGTTCGGGCGGTCACGAAGAATGACACGGACGACGCGTTCTACGGGAAAGGCACGGCCGCTAATGGCAGGGGTAGTGAGACCTCCGGCGACACCGTCCACTGGAGGGTGGGGGCCAGTTCCGCACCCTCGGCTTCGGGTCACCGACCAGGACCGCGATCAAGTGGTCGAGCACGTCACCAGCGCATATGCGGAAGGCAGGCTCGACAAGGACGAGTTCGACGACCGGCTGCACCGTGCGATGACCGCTCGCACCCACGCCGACCTCGCCCCCGTCATGCACGACCTGTATCCGCCATGGAGCCTGCCGCGCACCCCGGCACCGCCGCTGCGGACGCCGACTCAGTACGCGGTGCCGCTGACGGGAAGCGACCGCCTGGGGGCGGCGGCCGCGCACCTGCTTCCGATCCTGGGGCTTTCGGTGATCGGCCCGCTGATCATGCTGCTGGCCGGCGGGCGCACCTCCCCGCACATCCGGCAACACGCGGTGGAGTCGCTGAACTTCCACCTCACGATGCTCGGCGCCACCATAGTGCTGCCGTTCACCGTGATCGGCATCGTGCTGATCCCGGTCATCTGGGTCGCGGCATTCGTGCTGGGCATCGTCGGCGCGGCCTCCGCGCTCAATGACAATCAGTTCCGCTATCCCCTGACCCTCCGCCTGATCAAGTAACGATCAAACGGTCGTCATCCGCACCGGGGCGACACGATGGTGATCGTCGGCTCCGCGCGGCCCCGGGTGGTTTCCGCGGCGGAGGCGTCTTACAAATCTGTTTCTGGAGCGGGACCACCCTCCCGGTGGTCCCGGACCGCACGCACTACCGGACTGTTTCCGAACTGGTGGTCAAGCCACACGGGGTTCCGGATTGGAGGCGTGGCCACCGGTGGTTACGGATTGGGGGCGTGCCCACTGGGGCTTCCGGCTCGAAGGTGTCTGCGGCGGTCCGGGGCCGGAGTGGGAGCCACACCCCGGAAGCATCACCACGGGTCTGGACGCGGAGTGGGGGTCACACCTCGGGTGATGTGCGGAATGGGGGTATCACCACGGGTCTGGTCTAGTTGGACCGGATGGTGGGGTGTCAGCGCGCGAGGACCGCGTACTTCACGCTCATCGCGCCGGTGCCGAGGCTGCCGATGGCGTCGAAGGCGGCACGCGACAGGTCCAGGCAACGGCCTCCGATAAAGGGGCCGCGATCGTTGATGCGCACCGTCACGGTCTTGCCGTTGCCCGGGTTGGTGACGCGCACCCGGCTGCCCATGGGCAGGGTCTTGTGGGCGGCGGTCATCGCGTTCGGGTTGAACCGCTCGCCGCTGGCCGTCATCTGGCCTTCGTCGTAGTACGAGGCCACGCACCGGCCTGACGCGATCACCTTGGCCATCTTCGCGGCGGATCGCTTCTTGACGGTCTTGCTCGGTGCGGGGGTCTTCTTGGGGGCGCTCGCGGTGTCATCGGCCGGCGCGGCGGCCTGCGTCGTGGCACCGGAGTCCGCCGCGCGCTCGTCTCCTGTCGCACTCGCGGCTTGCGAGCCGGCCGGGTCGTCCGGCGAAGCAGAGGGGGACGGGGACACATCGCCGGGACCTGAAGGCCCGAGGAGGTTCGGCGCCGAGTCGTGAGAGGCGCGTTTCCCGAGGAGGAGCGCCGGCCCGAATGCGGCGGAGAATGCGGTGGCGCCGCGTGGCAGGGTCGCCGCAGGGGTGGGGGTGGTGGTTCGTGCTGCCGGGCGCAGACCGGCGCTCATGGTCACGGATGAGAGATCGCGGCCGTTCAGCGTGGCCCAGGCGCTCATCGAGGCGGCGGTCACCACGACGGTGACGGCGATGGTGGTGGTGAGGGGGACGGCCAAGGAGGTCTCGCGCCGGGCGGTGCCGCTTCGCGACCGGGGGCGGATCTTCTCGTGCCAGCGGCTGGGGGAGGAATGCAGACCCAAGGGGAACCACGGTCCTAGGTAGGGGACAGGACTCGGGACGCCTGGCGCGGGGGGAGCGCACGTGGCACGGGGAGGCATGCCGACGTCCCGTACGCAGCGAGCGGAACCGCCCACTGCGTAATTCGCAGCACCATATGGGATAAACGGGCAGTAAAGGGAGATAAAGCACGCGCAAAGTGACATAAGTCACTCAGAGAGTGATCATTCGAACTCGCTCTGTGATCAGCGTGGCAGGGGTGGCTCCTGCGGCCTATGTGCTTCAGGAGGTCACTGTTGCTGGTGTGACCAGGGGGGGCGGCATGACTCAGCGGTGAAGTCAGATGGCGAAGAGAGAGCCCTGGAACGCGGGCTAGGCCGGGCTGGATCCCTTGCGGAGCCGGGGCTGAAGTTCGGGCTCTCGGCTGGGTTTCGGAAGTGGGTTGGGCTGGGGCGTGGGGGCTGGATGTATTGACCCGCAGGGTTGTTGAGGCGGGTGATCGGGGCCGGCCTTCTCGGCCGTCTCCGCCGCGTCCATGGCGGGCGCGGCCGGGGCCGGGCGGATCGGCCCGATCGCCCTTGAACTGTCCTACGACGACGGGAAGATGCTCGCCGGCAATACGGCTAGAAGAGGAGTTCGCGGACGGAGTCGACGGTGTCGGCGTCTTCCGCGCGTTTGTCCGGCCGGTAGCGGAGCACGCGTGCGAACCGCAGGGCCATGCCGCCCGGGTACCGCGGCGATCGCTGTACTCCGTCGAAGGCGACCTCGACCACCATCTCGGGCCGCACCTTGACCACCCACTCGTCGCTCGGGCCGTCGGCCAGGGCCAGGAAGCGTTCGGTCTGCCAGGCCAGCAGTTCGTCTGTCAGGCCCTTGAACGTCTTGCCCAGCATCACGAAATCGCCCGAACTCGGGTCTCTCGCGCCGAGGTGCAGGTTGGAGAGCTTGCCCTGGCGCCGCCCGTGCCCCCATTCGGCGGCCAGCACGACCAAGTCGAGGGTGTGGCGGGGTTTGACCTTCACCCAGCCCGCACCGCGCCGCCCGGCGGCGTACGGCGTGCTCGGAGACTTCGCCACGACACCCTCGTGCCCCCGCCGGACGACCTCCACGAAGAACGCCATGCCTTCTTCGGGATCGGCGGTGACCAGACGCGGAGTGATCAGCTCGGCGGGTACGGACCGCGCGAGCGCCGCGTGCCGTTCGCTGTCGGGCAGGTCCAGCAGATCCACTCCGCCCACGCGCAGAGCGTCGAAGAAGAACACGCTCAGCGGCGTGGTCTCGCGCAGACGGGCCGTGTCGATCTTGCTGGTGACCCGGGACGCGGTCACCTGGAAGGGCTCGGGACGGCCGTCGGAGCGCAGGGCGATCACCTCGCCGTCCAGCACGATGTCGTCGACGGGCAGATCGAGCACGGCCTCCACCAGCTCGGGCACCTGAGCGGTGATCTCGTCGAGAGTCCGGGTGAACACCTTGACGTCCGAGCCGGAGCGATGCGCCTGCACCCGTATGCCGTCGAGCTTCCACTCCAGCGCGGCCAGCCCGCCGAGCTTCTCCAGGGCGGCGGGGACGTTGGGCGCGCTCTGTGCGAGCATCGGGGACACCGGACGGCCGACCTCCAGGTGGAAGGCGCGCAGGGCTTCGACGCCGCCGGTCAGCGCGGCGGCCCCTACGGCAGGCAGCCACCCCCGGAGTGTGAGGGCACGCCTGACCTCCGCCGCGGGCGTCCCTGACGCCTTCGCGACGGCCTCCACCATCACCCCGTTCAAAGCTCCCTGCCGCAGCTCGCCGCTCAGGAGGCGCAGCAGGAAGGACTGCTCCTGGCGGGTAACCGAGCGGAACAGGCCGGCGACCAGGTTCTTGCGTGCCGCCTGCGAGCCCGGCCCGGTCTGCGCCTTGATCCGGCTGAGCAGGTCGTCGATCTCACTCAGGGTGGCGCTGGCGATCTGGCGTGGTTCCGGCAGGTCCTGCAGGGTGCGCCACCCTACGCCGATCTGCCGTTGGGGCAGCTCACCGGACAGGTACGCGATGGCTATCTCGGCCTCTCCGGGCTGCACCCTGCTCAGCAGTTCGGCGAGATGTCCGATTTTTGCGAGGCGGGCGGAGTCTGCCGCCACGGCCGCTGAGGTGCGCGCGAGGTCGATGAGCAACACACGTCTCATCGTGCCAGTTGACCGCGGGACTCGCTGCCCCAGGTGACGGCCGTCCACCAGAACGCACGAACGGAGCCGGTGCCCCGGTGCGACACTGAGCCGGTAGCCGTTGTCATCCGGTGTCCGGCCGCCGAGTAACGTCATCGTCGTCTGGCGCCTGAGGGTGCGGAGCCGGCTTCCGCCGTCTGTGTCGGCGGGCCGGTGGTCGCCGGCTCACCGCGGCTTGGGACTCCTGGAAGCCGCCGAGGCGACGCGCCCACCGAGGCGGGGCTTGCCGCCGAGGCCACGCGCGCCCGCAGCGGAGTCGCCACCGAGGCGGACACGCTTGCCGAGATGGGTGTGTCGATCAAAACCGGTGTCTTGATCGTGAGTCCGTCTGGACAAGCGCATCCGTTTCGAGGAGCGCGTCCGCCGCGGTGAGCGCGTTCGCCGGGACGGTCGATATCGCGGACGAGGTCAGCTGACGCCGAGCAGGTCGACGACGAAGATCAGCGTCTCGCCCGGCTTGATGGCGTTGCCCGCGCCGCGGTTGCCGTAACCGAGGTGCGGCGGGATGACCAGCTTGCGGCGGCCGCCGACGCGCATGCCCGCCACGCCCTGGTCCCATCCGGCGATGACGTGGCCGGCGCCGAGCGGGAACTTGAAGGAGTCGCCGCGGTTCCAGG
The DNA here is from genome assembly GCF_055586705.1 of Sphaerisporangium sp. NPDC049457. Lineage (NCBI taxonomy): Bacteria > Bacillati > Actinomycetota > Actinomycetes > Streptosporangiales > Streptosporangiaceae > Sphaerisporangium > Sphaerisporangium sp. NPDC049457. Next base: position 64,466 of record NZ_JBVJHR010000019.1, read on the forward strand.
ACGCGTCGAACTCCTCGCCGGTGGAGAACGCGACACCGACGTAGTGCACGGTCACCATGTGCCCCGGCTTGGCCTCCTCACCGTCGCCCACGGTGATGTCTACGATCTCGAGATCCGCCGGCGCGTCGCCCTCCGGGAAGTCGATCTCGGGCTTCTCGAGTGCCACGTGTTCTCCTTGTTTAGGTTGCGCCCCGCCTGTCAGGACGGGCGCCTGGACCGATCGCCGGCCGCTGTCCGGCCGACCGGACGACTCTACGGGGTCCCGGGCGCAGGCGAGCGGCGAGGGCGCATCCCTTGGTGCGTCGCGCACCTGAATCCGCCCCGCCGTCCCGGCCGGCAGGAAGGGACGACCCGCGTGGGTCACCGGTCGTCGGTCGTCCTCCCGACGGCCGACTTGGCGGACTTGGAGGAGTTGGAGGAGTTGGAGGAGTTGGAGATCTTCGAGTCGGTGGGCTCCGTCTCGGACCCGCTGCCGGTGGAGTGACCGTCCGCGGAGTCGCTCTCGGTGGAGTCGCGCTCGCGATCCGAGCCGGCGGCTGCGGCGTCCTGCGACCAGACCGTCGCCGAGGAGGCGGGGGAAGCCGCGGGTTCGGGCGCCGGGGAGGACTTGAGGGGTACGGAGGACAGCGGGATGGCGATGGTGGCCTCCTCCATCGCCTCCGCACGGCTCGTGGCCGGTCGCACGAGGGCCGACTCCGCCGTCCCCGACCGGGCGGAGTCCAGGAAGATCACGTCGGGCGAGTCCGGGTCCGCCTGGGAGGGGTCGGCGTGCGCCGGGTCCGGGGACTCGGCGTGGTCGGCCTCGCCCGGCCCGGCCTGGGGCACCGGCCGCGGAGCCGGGGCCGGCCGTCCGGCGGGGGACTCGACGGCGGGCTCGGCAGGCCCGGCCCCGCCGGTGGGCGGTACAGCCTCGCCGACGGAAGCGTTCGTCCCCGAGGCCGGAGAAACCGTCTCGGGACGGGACGCGTCAGTCGTCCCGTCGTGGGAGGCGCCAGGAACCGGCCGGAGATTGGAGCTGCCAGGAACTGACTGGGGGTCGGAGACGCCAGGCACTGACTGGGCGTCGGGGGCGCCGGGGACCGACTGGGGATGCGAGGCGCTAGGGGCCGAGTGGGGATACGAGGCGTTTGGGGCCGAGTGGGGGTGCGAGGCGTTGGCGGCGGTCCCGGGGTGGGAGGCGCCGGTTGTCGTGTCGGGGAGCGGCGCGCCGGTGGTGGGCAGGGGTCCCCTGGACGGCGGGCGCGCGACGACGACCGTGTCCGCGGGCTTGGTCCCGCCCTCCAGCACGGCCAGCGCCTCCTCCAGTGCGGCGGCGGGCACCAGGACGTCGTACCGGCCGGCCACGATGGCGCTGCGCGAGGTGAAGTCCCGGGTGCCGCCCTTGAACGCGTGACTCGCGAACCCGAAGGCGGCGCCCATCACGGCGCCCCACAAGATCGCCCACACCACCAGGGCGAAGAACGACGCGGTCGTCGTCGTGAACAGCCCGAGGAACAGGCCCACGACCAGACCGAAGACGGCACCGCTGATGGCGCCCGAGAGAGCGGCGCGAGAGTTGGTCAGACGGCCGGTGACCAGCTCTTCCAGACGCAGGTCGTTGCCGACGATGGCCACGTTCTGCACGGGATATCCGGCATCGGAAAGGGTGTCCACGGCGCGCTGCGCCGCAGGGTAGTTGTCATAGCTGACCAGAAGTCGCCGGTCGATGGCGGACGGCGCGGCCAGCTCGGGTGACGAACCGATCATGAGATCTCGCCTCCGCGGCTAGGGGGTACCTGACGCTCCGGACTACCCGGCGGAAGGGACTTATCACGCTCGGAGGGACGAGAGGAGGCACCGCCGGCGAAGGCGAGCGGTCACCGCACAGGTCGTCACCCCGGTCGCCTGTGCGGGGGCGGGTTGTCCTGGCCGTCCTCTGGTTTGTCTGTGTGGGGCGGGTCGTTCACGCTGTCCCCCACTCCGCTCGCTTGGGGCTGGGTGAGCGGAGTGGGGGCCGGGTGGGGGTTACCAGCTTTGGTGGAGGGGTTTGCCTTCGGAGTAGCCGGAGGAGCTTTGGATGCCGACCACGGCGCGTTCGTGGAACTCCTCCAGGGTGGTGGCGCCGGCGTAGGTGAGGGAGGAGCGCAGGCCGGCCACGATGGCGTCGATCTGGTCCTCGACGCTGGGCCTGGCCGGGTCGAGGTACATGCGGGAGGTGGAGATGCCCTCCTCGAACAGGGCCTTGCGGGCGCGGTCGAAGGGCGTGTCCTCGGCGGTGCGCAGGCGGACGGCGCGGGCCGAGGCCATGCCGAAGTTCTCCTTGTACCGGCGGCCGTCGGCGTCGGTGTGCGCGTCGCCCGGCGACTCGTACGTGCCCGCGAACCAGGAGCCGATCATCACGTTGGACGCGCCCGCCGCGAGGGCGAGGGCCACGTCGCGCGGGTGGCGCACGCCGCCGTCGGCCCACACGTGCCTGCCCAGCCCGCGGGCCTCGGCGGCGCATTCGAGGACGGCCGAGAACTGCGGCCGGCCGACGCCGGTCATCATCCTCGTGGTGCACATGGCGCCCGGCCCGACGCCCACCTTGACGATGTCGGCGCCGGCGCGCACCAGGTCGCGCACGCCCGCCGCGGTGACGACGTTGCCGGCGGCCAGGGGGACCGGCGGGTCCAGGGCGCGCACGGCCGCCAGCGCGGAGAGCATCTTCTCCTGGTGGCCGTGCGCGGTGTCGACGACCAGGCAGTCGACGCCCGCGTCCAGCAGTTCCTTGGCCTTGGCGGCGACATCGCCGTTGATGCCGACGGCGGCGGCGACGCGCAGGCGCCCGCCGGCGTCCACGGCGGGCTCGTACAGCGTGGCGCGCAGCGCGCCGGTGCGGGTGAGGACGCCGACCAGCCGGCCCTCCTCGTCCACGACGGGAGCCAGGCGGTGACGTCCGGCGTGCAGGAGCTCGAAGGCCGCCCGCGGGTCGGTGCCGGCCGGGATGGTGAGCGGCGAGCCGGACATCACCTGTGAGAGCTGGGTGAACATGTCGACCCCGTGGCAGTCGGCCTCGGTGACGACGCCGATCGGCCGGTTCTCCCAGTCGACGACGATCACCGCGCCGTGCGCCCGTTTGGGGAGCAGGTTGAGCGCCTCGCCGACGGTCTCGTGCGGGGTGAGGGTGATGGGGGTGTCGTGGACCAGGTCGCGTTTCTTGACCCAGTCGACCACATCGGCGACGACGTCGATCGGAATGTCCTGGGGGATGACGGTGATGCCGCCCCGCCGGGCGATGGTCTCGGCCATGCGCCGGCCGGCCACCGCTGTCATGTTCGCCACCACGATGGGGATCGTGGTGCCCGTGCCGTCGTGGGTCGAGAGATCCACGGCGAGCCGCGAGCCGACGGCCGAGCGTGACGGGACCATGAAGACGTCACTGTAGGTCAGGTCGTAGATCGGCGCCTGATCGTTGAGGAATCGCACGTTGGTCCAGCCTATGCGATTCGTGGTAAACAATGGGACTTCCCAGGTCAGCTGGGTGCTACGTGCGAGATGATCTGACCGGGCGCCCCTGCCGATTCCACTGTGCGCGATCATCGAGACGGTTGTCGTCCGGTCCGGATACATTGACCGCGATCGCGCAGGCCAGGCGGGGGCCATCGAGTGGGGAGGCGCTATGATCATCGTTGAGCGGCCGGAGGTGCTCGTCGTCGGGTACGCCGTGCGCACCAGCAACGCGGCGGAGGCCGATCCGTCGCGGGCGCAACTGCCGGCCATGTGGGCGCGTGCCGGTGCTCCCGGTGCGTTCGCGCACGTCCCAGGGCGCGTCGACGAGAACCTCTACGCGGTGATGCTCGACTACGAGAGTGACCACCAAGGTGCCTACACCCAGGTCGTCGGGGTGGCCGTGCGCACGGCGGCCGGTCTTCCCGAGGGAATGGTGGCGGTCCGGGTGCCGGGGGTGCAGGCGCTGAAGGTCGAGGCTCACGGCCCGATGCCGCAGTCGCTGATCGAGGCGTGGCAGCAGGTGTGGCGGCACACCGAGGGCGGCGGGATGCCGCCGAGGGCCTTCACCACCGATCTGGAGGTCCACCACCGGGCCGGGGTCGATCTCTATCTGGCGGTCCTGCCCGGGCACGCCCCCGTCCCGGCCGGCCACGACCGCGTCCAGGCGTGATCGAGGTCCGGGGCGGGCCGCCCGCGCCGGGTGGCGGCCGCGCCGGGTGGCGTGCGCGTCGCCTCGGCGTCGTTCGGTGGGGGCGCCGGCGGGAGGTCGCAGGGTAGGTCAGGCGAGGACTCCGGCCTCACGCAGGGCCTTGGCGCGCTCGTCGGGGAGGCCCCAGGCCGACAGGTCGTGCAGCCGGGTCGCCTGCGCGAGGTCGCCGCGCCCGCTGCCGAGCAGGCGGGGCGCGGGCACCGGCTGGGTCACCCCGTGGACCTCGACGAACGAGCCCCGGGCGACGTTGTGCGGGTGCCGGGCCGCCTCGCCCATGTCCAGGACGGGGGAGACGCACGCGTCCGAGCCTTCGAAGACGGCCTCCCATTCCGCGCGCGTCCTCGACCTGAACGCGGTGGCGAGCCGTTCGCGGATCTCCGGCCAGTTGGCGCGGTCGTCGCGGTCGGGCAGGCCGGTCAGACCCATGCGGGCGACCATCTCGTTCCAGAAGGCCGGTTCCAGCGATCCGACCGCGAGGTGGCCGCCGTCGGCGGTCTCGTAGGTGTCGTACATCGGGGCGCCGGTGTCGAGCAGGTTGGTGCCGCGAGGGCCCCAGAGCCCGCTCTGGGCGAAGTGGTAGAACATCGCGAACAGGGTGGCGGCCCCGTCGACCATCGCGGCGTCGATGACCTTGCCGCGGCCGGTGCGTTCGCGTTCGAACAGGGCGAGCACCACCCCGTACGCCAGCATGAGCCCGCCTCCGGCGAAGTCGCCGAGGATGTTGATCGGGGGAGTGGGCTTGTCGCCTTCGCGGCCGAGCATCGACAGCGCGCCGGCGATGGCGATGTAGTCGATGTCGTGCCCTGCGGTGGCGGCGAGCGGGCCGTCCTGTCCCCAGCCGGTCATGCGGCCGTAGACGAGGCGTTCGTTGACGGCGTGCAGGTCGGCAGGCCCGATGCCGAGGCGCTCGGCCACGCCGGGGCGGAAGACGTCGATGACCACGTCGGCGGTCGCGGCCATCTCCTTGAACGCGGCGACGCCGTCGGGGGACTTCAGGTCAAGGCCGATGGTGCGCTTGCCGCGGTCCACGACATCCGGGCGGGGACGGTCGCCGTGCCTGGCGACGGTGGAGACGCGGTCGACCCTGAGCACCTCGGCGCCGTGGTCGGCCAGCATCATGCCGGCGAAGGGGCCCGGCGCGAGACCGGCGAGCTCCAGCACCCGCACCCCGGCCAGCGGCCCGGCGGATGTCCGGTCCGCGCCGTTCGTCCTTGATGGTTCGGTCGTCCCGTTCGAGGGTGGGGTCGGGCGGTCGCCGTCGCGCCGCGTGGTGGGGTCTTCGGGGGCCGCGCCGCCGTTCCGACTCATCGCTGTTCTCCTCGGGTGCGATCACCGACGATAGACCGCATCGCCATAGCAAGCAAACGCTTGGTGGAAGCGGTCCGCGCGCCCCCGCCACCTACCTGCGAACATGACGCTAACCCCTGTGCCACAGCGCTTTGAAGGGGGGCCGCGAGTTTGCGCGCGTTTAACGTGTCTACTCTGGTCGATGGTCAAGACAGGAGATAGCGTCATAGCGTCGATCTCCACGCTTAGTTTTAGGGGGTGGTGGCATGCCAGATCGCACGGTGAGGACGACCGCCCAGATGACAGCCCATCAGAAGGCTGTGGAGCAGATCAGGGAGTCCTACACCGCCCTCCCTGAAGGAGCCTCCCCGCGGCTGTCGAAGCCCACCACGAACCTCTTCCGGTTCCGCGAAGCGGGCAAGTCGGCCAAGCTCTCGGCGCGTGACCTGGACAAGGTGATCCAGGTGGACCCCGAGACCCGCACCGCCGAGGTCCAGGGCATGACGACCTACGAGCGCCTGGTGGACGCCACGCTGCCCGCCGGCCTCATGCCGTCCGTGGTTCCGCAGCTCAAGACGATCACGCTGGGCGGCGCGGTCACCGGGCTCGGCATCGAGTCCTCCAGCTTCCGCCACGGGCTGCCGCACGAGGCCGTCGAGGAGATGGAGATCCTCACCGGCGACGGCCGCGTCATCGTGGCCAGGGACGACAACGAGCACCGCGATCTGTTCAGGTCGTTCCCCAACTCCTACGGCACGCTCGGCTACGCGCTGAGGCTGCGCATCAAGCTCCTGCCGGTCAAGCCGTACGTGCGGCTCACGCACATCCCGTTCTCCGACGCCGGCAAGTGCATGCTGGCCATGCAGGAGATCTGCGACAGCGGCCACTACGAGGGCGAGAAGGTCGACTTCGTCGACGGCACGTTCTTCGAGCCCGGCGAGATGTACATCACCGTCGGCCAGTTCGCCGACCGGGCGCCGTACGCCTCCGACTACACCGGTATGCGCATCTACTACCAGTCGATCCGCACCCGCACCCGCGACTGGCTGACCGTCCGCGACTATCTGTGGCGCTGGGACACCGACTGGTTCTGGTGCTCGCGCGCCTTCGGCGTGCAGCAGCCGCTGGTGCGCTCGCTGATGCCGCGGCGCTGGCTGCGCTCGGACGTCTACCGCAAGCTGGTCGGCCTCGACCAGAAGTACGGCGTGACGTCCCGCGTCGACCGGTGGCGCGGCAACCCGGTGCAGGAGTCGGTCATCCAGGACGTGGAGATCCCGGTCGAGAAAGGCGCCGACTTCCTCGAGTTCTTCCACGACAAGGTGGGCATGACGCCCGTGTGGATGTGCCCGCTGAAGGCCACGGGGCAGTGGCCGCTGTACCCGCTGGAGCCGGGAAAGCTCTATGTGAACTTCGGGTTCTGGGGCATGGTCGCCCTGCCGCGCGGACAGTTCGACGGCTATCACAACAGGTTGATCGAGAACTCCGTGCACGAGCTGGGCGGCCACAAGTCCCTGTACTCGACATCGTTCTACCCCCGCGAGGAGTTCTGGCGTCTTTACAACGGTGACGCCTACTGGCCGGTCAAACGGGCCTACGACCCGGGCGCCCGGCTGCTCGACCTCTATGAGAAATGCGTGCGGGGGCGTTGAGGAGGTTGGTCGCATGACACTCGCCCAGATCTTCGAGAAGATCGTCGGGCCGGAGGCGAACGTGGAGTTCGCCGCGTACGACGGCAGCAAGGCCGGGCCGTCGGGGGCTTCGGTCCGCATCGAGGTGAAGTCACCCATAGCGGTGGCCTACCTGGCGCAGTCTCCAGGAGAGATGGGGCTGGCCAGGGCCTACATCGCCGGGCACATCGACGTGCAAGGCGACATGTACACCTTGCTGTCGGAGATGGCGCAGATCACGCTCAACGACATGCCGATGAAGGAGAAGCTCTCCGTCGCGCGGTCGCTGGGCGTCAAACCGCTGCTCATGCGGGTGCCGCCGCCGCCGCAGGAGGTGCGCCGCAGCACCATGGCGCGGCTCGGCAGCCGGCACGCCAAGCAGCGCGACGCCGAGGCGATCCATCATCACTACGACGTCTCCAACAAGTTCTACGAGTGGGTGCTCGGCCCCTCGATGGCCTACACCTGCGCGGTCTTCCCCGAAGACGGTTCCACGCTGGAGGAGGCGCAGTTCGCCAAGTTCGACCTGGTCGCCAAGAAGCTCGACCTCAAGCCGGGCATGCGCCTGCTCGACGTCGGCTGCGGCTGGGGCGGCATGGTCATGCACGCCGCCAAGCACTACGGGGTCAAGGGCCTCGGGGTGACGCTGTCGCGCCAGCAGGCCGAGTGGGCACAGAAGGCCATCGCCGAGGCGGGGCTCTCCGAGCTCGCCGAGGTGCGCCACCTCGACTACCGCGACGTCACCGAGACCGGGTTCGACGCGGTCAGCTCGATCGGCCTGACCGAGCACATCGGCAAAGACCAGCTCCCGGGGTACTTCGGGTTCCTGTACGGCAGGCTCAGGGCGGGCGGCCGGCTGCTCAACCACTGCATCACCCGGCCCACCGGCAAAGAGCGCACCATCAACAAGGGCGGCTTCATCAACCGGTACGTCTTCCCTGACGGCGAGCTCGAGTCCGTCGGCCACCTCATCCGTGAGATGGAGGACACCGGGTTCGAGGTCCGGCACGAGGAGAACCTCCGCGAGCACTACGCCAAGACCCTCGAGAAGTGGTGCGCGAACCTCGACGACCACTGGGACGAGGCGGTCGAGGAGGTCGGCCAGGGCACGGCCCGGGTGTGGCGGCTGTACATGGCCGGCTGCGTCGTCGGCTTCGAGCGCAACAAGGTGCAGCTCCACCAGGTGCTCGGGGTGAAGCTCGGCGACCGGGGCGAGGCCGGCGTCGCGCTGAGGCCCTCCCTCGACTGGCCCTGATCCCTCCGAGCGGCCCCCGATCGACCCGAAGCGCCCTCGATCGACCTGATCGCCGCTCGGCGCGATCGAACGTCCGACCGCGGCCCGTCCGGCCTCCCCGAGAGGAGACCGGACGGGCCGCCGTCCGTCCGGCGGGCACGCGTCCCGCCCGCCGCCCGGCATGGCCTGGACGGCGTAGGTGGGACGGCGTGAACCGCCCGGCATGGGACGGACGGCGTGGCGTCAGCCTGGCGTGGGGTGTGCGGCGGCCACCAGAGCGGCGGCGAGCTGGACGGCGACCAGTTTGCGGATGGCGATCGGCCGGCCGCCGGACTCGGCGTCGGCCTCCTCGCACCAGGCGTCGAACAGCTCGCGCAGCCGAGCGCGCTGCGCCCGGATGGCCGGGGTGAGGTTGCCCGCCGCGGCCTCGGCGTCCAGCATGCGGCGGAAGGTGCCGCAGAAGCGCAGCCGGCGCATGTGCAGGGTCTGCCGGTCGCCGAACTGCTCGGCGACGGTCGCCGGGCGCTCGACGCCGGGCAGGCCCTCCCACAGGTCGGCGAACCTGCGGTAGGTGTCGAGCATGTCCTCGGTAGAGCGGCGGAACGGCGACCGGACGGTGAGGTCGGCGCGCACCACCGCCATGATCCGCCCCAGCGTGTCGATCATCTCCCGCTGGGCGGCCAGCCCGGCCTTGATGACGTCGCCGTAGGAGGTCGTCGTGGGGGTGAGGTCGCAGACCCGGTCGTCGGCCCAGTACGGCAGCTCGGTGATCAGGTGCAGCGCGCCGAACCTGGCCGCGTAGTCGGCGCTGCCGCCGCCGGAGCCGAAGGCCCGGGCCTGCCGCGCCCCGCCGGGGGTGAGGTAGACCGACGGGGTGATCTCGACGGCGTCGGGCAGCTCGGGACCGGCGTGGTGCAGCGGGATGCCCTCCAGGCGGGGCAGGTCGGTGAGCCGCTCCGCGAGGCGGCGGTCGTGGCGGTTGAGGTAGAAGTAGGCGCCGCTGTACTCCCCGTTGTGCAGGGAGTAGACGAACGACGGCCGCACCTGGTCCATGAGCCGCATCAGCGCCTCGGTCTCCGGCAGGCCGGCGTCGAAGACGTAGCCGTCGCCGGAGACCGGGAACGTCCACTCGACCTGGTCGCGCCAGGCGGGCCGGTAGAAGTGCCTGGCGTAGTGCCGCCGGTCGCCGGGGCGGGCGTACCAGCCCTCGTTGAGGCGGGCGCCGTCCGGGTCGACGCACGGGATCAGGTGCCAGCGGTAGCCGAGCCCCTCCCGCAGGCCGGCGTCCTCGCAGAGCAGGCGGGTCAGCAGGCTCACGGTGAGCGAGCCGATCGGCTCGTTCGGATGCGGTCCGCCGATGATCAGCGCGTCCCGGTCCCCGTCGCCCACGGTGAGCACCCGCAGCGGGTCGCCCAGGCGGGAGGTGCCGATGCGGCGGACCCGTACGAGACCGGGGTAGCGGGCCGCCGTTTCGTCGAGTTCGGCATGCATCTCGTCCACGCCGGGGAACCTGTCCAGTTCCGGGACCCGCCGCATGTGCTCGCGGACGTCCATGGCATCGCCTCCAGTTCAGTGGAGATCCTTTGACCCGCCTCCTTGTTGTTTTGCCCTGATTTGAAGGGGAGTCGAATGCCTGGAGTCCCTGTTGTGCGCCGTCAGCGCAGCTCGCGCTTGAGGATCTTGCCGCTGGCCGTCATCGGGAACGACTCGCGGAACTCCACCAGCCGCGGGTACTTGTAGGCCGCCATGTTCTCCTTGCACCAGGCGACAAGCTCGTCCTCCGTGAGCGTCGCCCCCGCGTTGAGGATGACGTGCGCCTTGATCTCCTCGCCGTGCGCCTCGTGCGGGACGCCGACGACGGCGGCCAGCGAGACCGCCTCGTGGGTCATCAGCACCTCTTCCAGCTCGCGCGGATAGACGTTGAACCCGCCGCGGATGATCATGTCCTTGGCCCGGTCGACGATGAAGTAGTAGCCGTCGGAGTCGCGGGTGGCGATGTCGCCGGTGCGGAACCAGCCGTCCTTCGTCACCTCGGCGGTGGCCTCCGGCCGGCCGAGATAGCCCTTCATGACGTTGTGGCCGCGGATCGCGATCTCCCCCGGTCCCTCGCCCTCGACGGTCTCCCACCCGGCGCCGACCAGCTTCATCTCCACGCCCCAGACCGGGGTGCCGATCGACCCCGGCTTGGTGGGCCTGCCGCGCTGGTTGAAGCTCGCCACCGGCGAGGTCTCCGACAGGCCGTAGCCCTCGAGGACCGGCAGGCCGAAGGTCTTCTCGAAGTCCTTGAGCACCTCGACCGGCAGCGACGCGCCGCCCGAGGCCGCCGTGCGCAGTGTGGTGGGCGCCTCGGCGCCGCCGGTGTGGATCGCGGTGAGCATCGACCAGTACATCGTCGGCACGCCGGCGAACATCGTCACGCGCTCCTGGCGCATCAGCTCCAGCGCCGCGGCCGGCTCGAAGCGCGGGACGAGCACGAGGGTGGCCCGGCGGCGGAAGCCCGCGTTCATGACGACGGTCTGGCCGAAGGAGTGGAACAGCGGCAGGGCGGCCAGGAAGACGTCGTCGCCGGTCAGCTCGAACAGCTCGTCGGAGATGACGGCGTTCATCAGCATGTTCTGGTGGCTCAGCTCGGCGCCCTTCGGCTGCCCGGTGGTGCCGCTGGTGTAGAGGATCACGGCGGTGTCGTCCGGCGCGGTCGCCGCGGTCTCGAACCGCTCGGGCAGGCCCCGCAGCGCGGTCCAGATGGTCGGCACGCCCTCGATGCCCGACTCGGTGCCGAGGGGGGTGGCGGGCAGCATGAAGAAGCCGTCCGCGTGCGGCGACCCCTCGGGGACGGCCTCGCGGAACCCCTCATGGCCCCGGCGGCCGAGCGGCAGGTCAGGGGTGCCCTCGAAGCAGAACAGCGCCTTGGCCTGCGAGTCGCGCAGGTGGTAGGCGATCTCGCGGGCCTGGAGCAGCACGTTGAGCGGCACGACGGTCGCGCCGGCCTTGAGGATGCCGAAGTAGACGATCGGGAAGTACGGCAGGTTCGGGCAGGCGAGCGCCACCTTGTCCCCCTTGCCGATGCCGCGGGAGGCGAGCAGGCCGGCAACCTGGTTGGCCAGGGTGTTCACCAGGGCGTATGACATCCGCAGGTCTCCGAGCACCACGGCCGCGCGGTCGGGATGTTCGCGGGCGCTGTCCTCAAGGACGACCGACAGGTTGAGCATGGGGGGACCTTCCTCGTGGTGCCGATGGCCTCACCCGGGCCCGTGGCCGGGAGGCCGCCGGACCCGCCGGAGTGGCGCCATCCTTCCAGCCGATAGCTACTAATCGGTAACGAGCGTGGACGCGGGGCGGCGAGCGGGCGTAAGTACGGGGAGGAGCCGCTCACCTTCCCCCGGAGGCCTTCATGCAATACGACTACGTCATCGTCGGAGCGGGCTCGGCCGGCTGCGTCCTGGCCAACCGGCTCTCGGCCGACCCCTCCGTGCGGGTGGCGCTGCTGGAGGCCGGCGGGGCGGACCGCAAGTTCGAGATCCGCGTGCCGGCGGCCTTCCCCAAGCTGTTCAAGACGCCCTACGACTGGGACTTCACCACCGCCGAGCAGAAGGAGATGTCCGGCCGCCGGCTGTACTGGCCGCGCGGCAAGACCCTGGGCGGCTCGTCGTCCATGAACGCCCAGATGTGGGTCAGGGGGCACCGCGCCGACTACGACGGCTGGGGCCTGCCCGGCTGGTCCTATGAGGAGGTCCTGCCGTACTTCCGGCGCTCGGAGCGGCGGGTCGGCTCCAACCGGGGCGGCGTGTACGGCACCGAGGGCCCGATCTACATCTCCGAGCTGCGCGCCCCCAACGTGACCACCCAGGCGTTCCTGCGCGCCTGCGAGGAGATGGGACTGAGCCGGCTGGAGGAGCTCAACGGCGACTCCAACGAGGGCTTCTCGCCGACGCCGGTCACCCAGAACCGCGGGCGCAGGTGGAGCGCCGCCGACGCCTACCTGCGGCCCGCGATGCGCCGGCCGAACCTGACCGTGCTCACCGCCGCGCAGGCCGAGCGCGTCGTGCTGGACGAGGACGGCCGCGCGACGGGCGTCGAGTACGGCGGGGGCCGGCGGGTGACGGCGGCCAAGGAGGTCATCGTGTCGGCCGGCGCGATCGGCTCGCCGCACCTGCTCATGCTCTCGGGCATCGGCGACCCGGACGCGCTGCGGGCCGCGGGGGTGGAGCCGCGGCACGAGCTGCCCGGCGTCGGGCACAACCTCATGGACCACCTGGCGTCGGCGGTCATGCTGGAGTGCCCCGCGCCGGTCACCCTGGCCGCCGCGGAGTCGGTCGGCAACCTGGCCCGCTACCTGCTCCGGCGCGACGGCATGCTCACCTCCAACGTCGGCGAGGCGGTGGCCTTCATCAGGACCTCGCCGGGGGAGCCGGCCCCCGACATCGAGCTCGTCTTCGCCCCGGTGCCGTTCGCCGACCACGGGCTCACCCCGCCGTCCGGGCACGGGATCACCATCGGCGTCATCCTGCTCCAGCCCGAGAGCCGCGGGCGGATCACCTTGGACGGCCGTGACGTCGTGATCGACCCGCGCTATCTGACCGCGGAGGCCGACGTGCGGCGGCTGGTGGCCGGGCTGAAGAAGGCCAGGGAGGCGTTCGCCACGACGGCGCTCACGCCGTACGCGGGCGCGCCGATGAAGCCCTACGACGGCGCGGAGACCGACGAGGAGCTCGCCCGGTACGTCCGCGAGCGCTCCGAGACGCTCTACCACCCGGTGGGCACCTGCAGGATGGGCGTGGAGGACGACGCCGTCGTGGACCCCTCGCTGCGCGTCATCGGGGTGCCGGGGCTGCGCGTGGCCGACGCCTCGGTCATGCCGGCGCTGAACCGCGGCCACACCCACGCCCCCACCATCATGATCGCCGAGAAGGCGGCCGACCTGATCCGGGAGGCGTGAGGGGCGTGGCGGCCGTTCGGCGCGAGCACATTCGTGCCGCGCCGGCCCACATGTCGCGCCGCGCCGGCCGACCTCGCCCGCCGGGGGCCGCTTGAACCGGCCGCCGTTTGACGTAAGTGAGTACTTCTCTCAATCATGGAAGTATGAGCGTGGAGACACCCCCCGACCGCAGGCCCATCACCTCCTGGGAGCAGATCGACCTTTCCGACTGGGACTTCTGGGCGCGGCCCATGGCCGAGCGGGAGCACGCCTTCGAGCTGCTGCGCGAGCGCGGCGCCCCGGTGTTCTTCGCCGAGCCCGAGCTGTCGTTTGCGCCGCGGGGCAACGGCTACCACGCGATCGTCCGGCACGCGGACGTGCTGGAGATCAGCCGCAACCCGGACGTCTTCTGCTCGGGGGACGGCGGCGCCACCAACATCGTCGACATGCCCGCCGAGTTCGCCGAGTACTTCGGCTCGATGATCAACATGGACGACCCCCGGCACGCCCGGCTCCGGCGCATCGTCTCGCGGGCCTTCACGCCGAGGATGATCCAGAAGTTCGAGGACGACGTGCGGATCGCGGCGGCCCGCATCGTCGACGAGCTGCTGGAGAAGGGGCCCGGCTGCGACTTCGTCACCGAGGTGGCCGCCCGGCTGCCCCTGAAGATCATCTGCGACATGATGGGCATCCCGGAGAAGGACTACGGGTACGTCTTCGACCGGTCCAACATCATTCTCGGCGCCTCCGACCCCGAGTACGTGCCCTCCGGCGAGCAGGACCAGATCGTCACCGCCCTGCTCAACGCCGGGCTGGAGCTGCAGCAACTGGTGCAGGACCTCGCCGCGTTCCGCGCGGAGAACCCCACGGGGGACCTCACCTCGTCGCTGGTCAATGCGAACGTCGACGGCGAGCGGCTCACCATGCAGGAGCTCGGGTCGTTCTTCATCCTGCTGGTCGTCGCGGGCAACGAGACCACCCGCAACGCCATCTCCCAGGGTCTGCTCCTGCTCACCCGCCACCCCGAGGAGAAGGCGCGCTGGCTGACCGACATCGACGGCCACGCGCCCAAGGCGGTCGAGGAGATCGTCCGGCTCGCCTCGCCGGTCAACTACATGCGGCGCAAGGTCACCCGTGACCACGAGCTGAACGGCACCCTGTACAAGAAGGGCGACAAGGCCGTCCTGTACTACTGGTCGGCCAACCGCGACAGCGCCGTCTTCGCCGACCCCTACCGGTTCGACATCACCCGCGACCCGAACCCCCACGTCGGGTTCGGCGGCCCCGGCCCGCACTTCTGCCTGGGCGCCCACCTGGCCCGCCGCGAGATCACCCTGATGTTCCGCGAACTGCTCCACCGGGTGCCGCAGATCGAGGCGGGCCGGCCGCAACGGCTGTTCTCCAGCTTCATCAACGGCGTCAAGCACCTGCCCTGCGACTTCTGACCGGACCGCCGGCCGCCCTCGCGGGCGGCCGGCGGTCCCTCGCCGAGGGACGCGTCCGCGCGGTCAGGAGGCGGGGGTCGTCGGCCTGATCGAGGAGAACACCGTGTTGATGTCGGGCAGCAGTTCCTTCTTGCCGTCCGGCACCGACATGTAGACGATCACCGGCAGGTCGGCGCCGGTGCTCACCGCGGCCACGACCAGCGTCGTCTTGGTGTCGCCCGCCATCACCTGGTAGGCGACCAGGCGCGCGGGGTGGCCGCCCGCCGCGACCTTCTGCTCGGCCGTCTTGACGACCTTGTTGCCCTCGGGGAAGAACTTGTTGCGCGCGGCGAAGGCCACCGAGCTGATCACCGGGGCCAGGTCGTCGGGCTCGGCCGCGGAGTACTTGGAGGCGAGGGCCTTCGGCAGCGGCCCGGTCATGATCTGGGCGAACTGCGGCTTGCCCGCCGAGTCGACGCCCGCGGCCACATACTGGCGCGTCGTGTAGCCGTAAATCGCCTGGACGTGCTGGGAGCGCAGGTCGAGCCGCCAGGGGCCGCCCAGGCGCGCGATGCTGACGCCCGCCGCCTTGTCGGTGAGGATGCCCGTGCGCGGCGAGGCCTGGCCGCGGTACTTGGGCAGCCGGCCGATCGACTGCGGCTTGGCGGTGCCGGTGCCCCCCTTGCCGGAGGACGACGCCTTGGCCGTGCTCTTGGGCGTGGCCTCGCCCGAGGCGGCGGTGGAGCCCCCGCCCGCGCTGCTGAGCGGCCCCACCAGGAACGCCCACAGCAGGGCCGCCACCAGGGCGACGACGACCGAGGCGATCAGCGCGAACAGCCAGACGCGCCCGCCGTTGCCGGCGTCGTCGGCCCCCTCGTCCATCGCCTCGTAGTTCTCACCGAAGACGGTGTTCCACAGCTCCTGCTGGCGCTCGGGAGGAGGGGTCTTGGGCCCGCTGATCTGCCCGGCGGTGACGAAGGGCTTGTACGGGTCCGCGGGATCGGCCGGGTTGCCGGGCGCCGCCGCGTGGCGCCGCCCCGGCGCCGTCCGCTCGGGCGCGGCGGGGCTCGGCACGCGCATGGTGGTCTCGGTGCCCGCCGGGACGTACGCGGCGCCGGCCGCGGGCGCCTGCTGCGGCCCGGTCACCGGGGGCGCGTAGGCACCCGTCGGCGCCTGCAGCGGCGTGGAATGCCCGGAAGGAGAAGGCCCGGAAGGTCCGGACGGCGAAGGGGAGTACCCCTGAGGGCCCGTCGGCGACGGCGCGTACTGCCGCTCCCCGGCCGGCGAGGGAGCGTGCGCCTGCGCCGCGGCGGAGTACTGCTGGGGGCCGGTGGAGGAAGGGGCGTACTGCGGCCCGGTGGCCGAGGGGGCGTAGGCCTGCGGCCCGGTGGGGGAGCCGGTGGAGGAGGGGGCGTACTGGCGCTCCCCGGACGGCTGAGGGGTGTACTGCGGCCCTGAGGGCTGGGGGGTGTACTGCGGCCCTGAAGGCTGCGGTGTGTACTGCTGCGGGCCGGTCGGCTGCGGGGTGTAGTGCTGCGGCCCGGTGGGCTGCGGGGAGAACGGCTGGTCGGCGAGCGGGGGAGGCGGCGGGAAGGACGTCTGGGCGGCCGCGTCCCGGCCGGGCTGGGCGCCGTAGTGCTGCTGCCCGTCCCCGGGCGGACGGGGGTCTGCGGGGTGGGCGCCGTAGGGCGCCGGGTCGAACACCGATGGTGCGGGCGGTGGGGGAGGAGGCGGCATCTCCGGCCACGCTGGGGGTCGCGTGGACCGGCTGGACTGCTCAGGGGCCATTGCTGGCGAACCTCCCGACATCATGCCCGGATTGGGGGTGCTCGGCATGATCTCATGCGAAGCGGGGGTCTCCGCAGGAGAATCCGAGAAAGCTCCCCGGAACTGCAGGCCCGTCGGGTCGGTCGGAGGGTCCTGCATCGGCAGTCCCTCTTCCACGACATCGGGGCCACGCGCCGGTTCATAGGAGTTCGCCACGCGAAAAGGGTAAACTAAAGGGACATATGAGGTCACAACGGATCTATCACCTTTGGGGGTATCCGCCGGTTTTCCCAGTGGTAATCAGGGGTGGCGGCCCAAGGCCATGAGGACCGATTGCCCGCTGCGCTACCCTTGAGCTATGCGTGGCAGGACCCTGCTTCTTAGCGGGCCGCGTCGACCGAGCTGAGACACCGGTCGATGCGGCTGCCCCTCGTGCCCACGAGGGGTTTCTTTATTGGTCGAGCCATCCGCGATGAGTCGAACCCGAGGGACATGGCCGTGAGTGACGAGCAGTACGAACCGCAGGCGCTGCAGACCAAGTGGCAGGCCCGGTGGGAGGAGCTGGACCCCTTCCGCGCGAGCGAGGACCCCGATGACGCGCGTCCCCGCAAGTATCTGCTCGACATGTTCCCCTACCCCTCGGGCGACCTGCACATGGGGCACGGCGAGGTCTTCGCCATCGCCGACGTCCTGGCCCGCTACTGGTTCCAGCGCGGCCACAACGTGCTGCACCCCATCGGCTGGGACTCCTTCGGCCTGCCGGCCGAGAACGCCGCGATCAAGCGCAACGCCCACCCCGCCGAGTGGACCTACGCCAACATCGAGACCCAGGCCACCTCGTTCAAGAGGTACGCCATCTCCTTCGACTGGTCCCGGCGCCTGCACACCAGCGACCCCGAGTACTACCGCTGGAACCAGTGGCTGTTCAACCGGTTCTTCGAGCGCGGCCTGGCCTACCGCAAGGGCGGCCTGGTCAACTGGTGCCCGCAGGACCAGACGGTGCTGGCGAACGAGCAGGTCGTCGCCGGGCGCTGCGAGCGCTGCGGGGCCGAGGTCGTGCGCCGCGAGCTGACCCAGTGGTACTTCAAGATCACCGACTACGCCGACCGGCTGCTGCACGACATGGACCAACTGGGCGGCTGGCCCGAGCGCATCCTCACCATGCAGCGCAACTGGATCGGCCGCTCCGAGGGCGCCGACGTCCGGTTCGAGATCGAGGGCCGCGACGAGCCGGTCACCGTCTACACCACCCGCCCCGACACCCTGTACGGCGCGACGTTCTTCGTGGTCGCCGCCGACGCGCCGCTGGCCGAGGAGCTGTGCGACCCCGAGCGGCTGCCCGAGCTGGAGGCCTACCGCTCCCAGGTCGCCAAGCTGACCGACATCGAGCGGCTGGCCTCCGACAAGGAGAAGACCGGCGTCTTCCTGGGCCGCTACGCCGTCAACCCGGTCAACGGCGAGCGGCTGCCGGTGTGGGCGGCCGACTACGTGCTGTCGGGCTACGGGCACGGCGCGATCATGGCGGTGCCCGCGCACGACCAGCGCGACCTGGACTTCGCGCTGAAGTTCGACCTGCCCGTGCAGGTCGTCGTGCACACCGGCCTGGCCGACCCCGTCGAGACCGGCGTGGCCACCTCCGGCGAGGGCACGCTGGTCAACTCCGGGCCGCTGGACGGCCTGACCAAGACCGAGGCCATCTCGCGCATCATCGAGGTGCTGGAGGAGCGCGGCTCGGGGCGGGCGGCCGTCAACTACCGCCTGCGCGACTGGCTGCTGTCCCGTCAGCGCTTCTGGGGCACGCCCATCCCGATCATCCACTGCCCCGACTGCGGCGAGGTGCCCGTCCCCGACGAGCAGCTGCCGGTCACGCTGCCCGACCTGCGCGGCGAGGCGCTGGCCCCCAAGGGCGTCTCACCCCTGGCGAGCGCGACCGACTGGGTCAACGTCGACTGCCCCAAGTGCGGCGGGCGCGCGCAGCGCGACACCGACACCATGGACACCTTCGTCGACTCCTCCTGGTACTACCTGCGCTACTGCTCGCCGCAGTACGAGGAGGGCCCCTTCGACGTCGAGCAGGTGCGGCGCTGGGGGCCGATCGACCAGTACGTCGGCGGCTCCGAGCACGCCGTCCTGCACCTGCTGTACTCCCGGTTCTTCACCAAGGTCCTGCACGACATGGGCATGGTCGACTTCACCGAGCCGTTCGTCCGCCTGCTGAACCAGGGCGAGGTGATCAACCAGGGCAAGGGCATGTCCAAGTCGCTGGGCAACGGCGTCGACCTCGGCGAGCAGATCGACCACTTCGGCGTCGACGCCGTCCGCCTGACGATGCTGTTCGCCGGGCCGCCCGAGGACGACATCGACTGGGCGAACGTCTCGCCGGCCGCCTCGCAGAAGTTCCTGGCCCGGGCGTTCCGCGTCATGGTGGAGGCCGGCGCCGCCTCCGCGCCCGGCATGGACGCCGCCGCCGGCGACCTGGAGCTGCGCAAGGTCACCCACCGCACCATCGACGAGGTCACCAGGCTGGTCGAGTCCTACCACTTCAACGTGGCCATCGCCCGCCTGATGGAGCTCACCACGGCCGCGCGCAGGGCCATTGACGCAGGCCCCGGCGCCGCCGACCCGGCGGTGCGCGAGGCCGCCGAGGCGCTGGCCGTCATGCTGTCGCTGGTCACGCCGTACGTGGCGGAGGAAGGCTGGGAGCGGCTCGGCCACGGCCCGACGATCGTGCGTGGCGGCTGGCCGGTCGCCGACCCCGCCCTGCTGGTGCAAGAGTCGGTCACCTGCGTCGTACAGGTGGCGGGCAAGGTCAGGGACCGCCTTGAGGTGCCGCCGACGGTCTCCGGCGACGAGCTCGAACGGCTGGCGCTGGCCTCCGAGAAGGTGCGGGCGTACCTGGACGGCGAGCCGCGCAAGGTCATCGTGCGGGCGCCCAAGCTGGTCAACATCGTCCCCTGAGCCACCCCCGGCCCGAGGGGCACCGCGGGGCGCGCGCGTGCGCGCCCCGGCGGGCCCTCGGGAGGCGGCTCTGTGGGCATGAGCACGCCGAAACGCCTGGGCGCTCATCGGTGAGATGGGCGCCCAGGCGTGCGGGCGGCGCGTGGCCGTGGAGCGGCGGGGCGGTCAGAGCTTACGCAGGACCGCGACGACCTTGCCGAGGACGGTCGCCTCGTCACCGGGGATCGGGTCGTAGTTGGCGTTGTGCGGCACCAGCCAGACGTGGCCGTCCTTGCGCTTGAAGGTCTTCACGGTGGCCTCGCCGTCGATCATGGCGGCCACGATGTCGCCGTTGTCGGCCACCGGCTGCTGGCGCACGACCACCCAGTCGCCGTCGGCGATCGCGGCGTCGATCATCGAGTCGCCGGCGACCTGGAGCAGGAACAGCGTGCCCTCGCCCACGAGCTGCTTGGGCAGGGCGAAGACGTCCTCCACGCGCTCTTCGGCGAGGATGGGGCCACCGGCGGCGATGCGGCCGACCAGGGGGACGAACGCGGCCGTCGGACGGCTCAGTGGCTGCTCGTCCTCGCCGGGGGCGACCGGGTCGACCCAGAGCGCCGGCTCGCCGGGCAGGCGGACCTCCAGCGCGCGGGGACGGTGGGGGTCACGGCGGAGATAGCCCTTGCGCTGCAGAGCGGTCAACTGGTGGGAGACACTGGAGGTGCTGGTGAGCTGGACGGCCTCGCCGATCTCGCGCATGGAGGGCGGATAGCCGCGCTGCTGGACCGAATCACGGATCACTTCGAGGATCTTGCGTTGCCGTGGTGTGAGCCCAAGGGAGTCACGCCTGCGCACCGCCAGATCGCTGACGACCGTGCCGATCTCTTGCTGCTCGCTCACAATGCCCTCCTCGCCGGACGCCTCTGGGACGCCCTCTGCCGCCAAACCGCCCGGCCGGCTCCCCATCCGTATTCCCCGTGTCGCACACAGCGACAATAACCCTGTTCAAGATCGTCATCAAACAGTTGTTCGAGAGTCGCCTATTCGGTGGACCGTCCGGTGCACGCCATCGTACGGGAGTTCGATCGATACCGTGTTCGACTTCACGATCTTATGCCGAATCGGAGTGGAAAGTCGATCACGCGATCGGACGGCGCCGCCCGTGACCTGTGGTGCCGCGGTGACGGGGGAGGCGGGCTCGCGGGCGACACGCCGGGCACGGCGCCGTTCGCCCTGATGGGAGGCCGGTTCGCGCCCGGCCGTGGCGCCGACTTGCGTTCATGGTGCGTCACTCCTACGGTTAGACCACAACATCTAGTACTTACACCGATGTGGTTCACCATAGGTTGTGTTTCCGCCAACGCACTGAGGGCAGCCGCAGGGCGTGCGCGAGCCTATTCGCGCAGCGCCGGCCGCGACCGTCAAGCGTCTCGCGAATGCGCAAACTTAGGGCGGTTTTTACCGAGGCGGACGCCTCGGCTCCCGTCATTCCGGGAGTGGTGCCCGCGTGACCCGCGGGAGCCGAGAAAAGGAGGCGACACGTGCATTGTCCATTCTGTCGTCATCCGGACACGAGGGTCATCGACAGCCGTTCCACCGAGGACGGCGCGGCGATCCGCCGGCGGCGCACCTGCCCTGAGTGCGGGCGCCGGTTCACCACACAGGAGACTGTGTTGCTGATGGTGAGCAAGCGCAGCGGCGTGACCGAGCCCTTCTCGCGCGACAAGGTGATCGCCGGAGTGCGCCGCGCGTGCCAGGGGCGCCCGGTCACCGAAGACTCGCTGGCCCAGCTCGGCCAGCGCGTCGAAGAGAGCATCAGGGGCACCGGGTCCGCCGAGATCCCGGCCCACCAGGTGGGCCTGGCCATCCTCGGGCCGCTGCGCGAGCTGGACGAGGTCGCCTACCTGCGCTTCGCCTCCGTCTACCGGGGGTTCGAGACGCTCGCCGACTTCGAAGAGGAGATCCAGCAGCTCAGGTCGGCGCGAGCGGCCAGACAAGACTGAGCGCGCCGCCGGCGCGGGCCGCGGGGCCCGCCAGCGGCGCCGACGGGCCCGTCAGGGCTTGACAACCAGATGTTGCCCCGGCGCCGGGGGATGCCAGCGGCGTGACGATGTGTTTCCGAGACGAGGGCTCCTTGGGGCCCCGGAAGGGGGAGAGCATGACGGAGACGGTGAGCGGCTCAGTGGGGCGCGGGGGCAAGCGGCCGCACAAGGGCCTGAAGATCAAGCGTGTCTACACCACTCCCGGCGTGCATCCGTACGACCAGGTGCGCTGGGAACGCCGTGACGTCGTGATGACGAACTGGCGGGACGGCTCGGTGAACTTCGAGCAGCGTGGCGTCGAGTTCCCCGAGTTCTGGTCGGTCAACGCGGCCAACATCGTCACCACCAAGTACTTCCGCGGCGCCGTCGGCACCCCGCAGCGCGAGGTCAGCCTGAAGCAGCTGGTCGACCGCGTCGTCGGGGTCTACACCCGCACCGGCCGCGAGAACGGCTATTTCGCCTCCGACGAGGACGCCGAGATCTTCGACCACGAGCTGAAGCACGCGCTGATCCACCAGGTGTTCAGCTTCAACTCCCCCGTCTGGTTCAACGTCGGCACGGCCTCCCCGCAGCAGGTCAGCGCCTGCTTCATCCTCGCCGTGGACGACCAGATGGAGTCCATCCTCGACTGGTACAAGGAAGAGGGTGTGATCTTCAAGGGCGGTTCCGGCTCGGGGGTCAACCTCTCCCGCATCCGCTCCAGCAAGGAGCTGCTGTCCAGCGGCGGCACCGCCAGCGGGCCGGTGTCGTTCATGCGCGGCGCCGACGCCTCCGCGGGCACCATCAAGTCGGGCGGCGCGACCCGCCGGGCGGCCAAGATGGTCGTCCTGGACGTCGACCACCCCGACATCGAGGAGTTCATCGAGACCAAGGCGCGCGAGGAGGACAAGGTCCGCGCGCTGCGCGACGCCGGTTTCGACATGGACCTCGGCGGCAAGGACATCGTCTCCGTCCAGTACCAGAACGCCAACAACTCGGTCCGGGTCTCCGACGAGTTCATGCGCTCGGTCGAGGCGGGGGGCCGCTTCGGGCTGCGGGCCAGGCTGAGCGGCGAGGTCATCGAGGAGGTCGACGCCAAGGGGCTGTTCCGCAAGATGGCCCAGGCCGCCTGGGAGTGCGCCGACCCGGGCGTGCAGTACGACGACACCATCAACGACTGGCACACCTGTCCCGAGACGGGCCGCATCACCGCCTCCAACCCCTGCTCGGAGTACGTCCACCTGGACAACTCCTCCTGCAACCTGGCCAGCATCAACCTGCTGAAGTTCCTGCGCGACGACGACACCTTCGACGTCGACCGGTTCGTCAAGCTGACCGAGCTGATCATCACCGCGATGGACATCTCGATCACCTTCGCCGACTTCCCGACCGAGAAGATCGCCGAGACCACGCGCGCGTACCGCCAGCTCGGCATCGGGTACGCCAACCTCGGCGCGCTGCTGATGGCCACCGGGCACGCCTACGACTCCGAGGGCGGCCGCTCGGTCGCCGCGGCCATCACCAGCCTGATGACCGGCGTGTCCTACCGCCGCAGCGCCGAGCTCGCCGCGATCGTCGGGCCCTACGCCGGCTACAAGCGCAACGCCGAGCCGCACAAGAGGGTCATGCGCAAGCACGCCGCCGCCAACGACGGCCTGCGCGCGATGGACGCCCTCGACCGGCCGGTCCTGGCCGAGGCGACCAAGCAGTGGCAGGAGTGCCTGCGCCTGGGCGAGAAGAACGGCTACCGCAACGCGCAGGCGTCGCTGCTCGCGCCGACCGGCACCATCGGCCTGATGATGGACTGCGACACCACCGGCATCGAGCCCGACCTGGCGCTGGTGAAGTTCAAGAAGCTCGTCGGCGGCGGCTCGATGCAGATCGTCAACCAGACCGTCCCGCGCGCGCTCAAGCAGCTCGGCTACCAGCCCGAGCAGGCAGAGGCGATCGTCGAGTACATCGCCGAGCACGGTCACGTCATCGACGCCCCCGGCCTCAAGCCGCAGCACTACGAGGTGTTCGACTGCGCCATGGGCGAGCGGGCCATCGCCCCGATGGGCCACGTCCGCATGATGGCGGCCACCCAGCCGTTCCTGTCCGGCGCCATCTCCAAGACCGTGAACCTGCCCGAGTCGGCGACCGTCGAGGACATCGAGCAGGTCTACCTGGAGGGCTGGAAGCTCGGCCTGAAGGCCCTCGCGGTCTACCGCGACAACTGCAAGGTCGGCCAGCCGCTCTCGATCGCCAAGAAGTCCGACGAGAAGGCCGAGAAGGCCGAGAAGGCCGCTGAGAAGGCCGCCGAGCCGGTCGTGCAGGTCATCGAGGTGCCGCGGCCCAAGCGCCGCCGCCTGCCCAATCAGCGGCCGAGCACCACGACCCGCTTCACGGTCGGGGGCGCCAAGGGCTACATGACGGCCTCGTCCTACCCCGACGACGGCCTCGGCGAGGTCTTCCTGAAGATGTCCAAGCAGGGGTCCACGCTCGCGGGCGTCATGGACGCCTTCTCGGTCGCCATCTCGGTCGGCCTGCAGCACGGCGTGCCGCTGGACACCTTCGTCAGCAAGTTCGTCAACATGCGGTTCGAGCCGTCGGGCATGACCGACGACCCGGACGTGCGCATCGCGGCCTCGGTGGTCGACTACATCTTCCGCCGCCTGGCGCTGGACCACCTGCCCTACGACGAGCGGGCGGCCCTCGGGGTGTTCTCGGCGGCCGAGCGGGCCGCGCAGCAGCGCGGCGAGGACCCGGCCGCGGCCCAGGAGGTCATCATCGACACCGCGGCGCTGGCCCAGTCGGCGCCCATCGAGGAGGTCCCCGAGGACAGGCCCGAGGCGGACACCCGGCCCGCGGGCGGGACGGCCGCGGTGACGCCGGAGGCGCCGGCCGCCCCGGCGCGGGCCAACGGCACGGCGGCGCTGGAGAGCCACCAGGGCCGCACGGCCGACGCGCCGCTGTGCCTCACCTGCGGCACCAACATGCGCCCGGCGGGCAGCTGCTACGTCTGCGAAGGCTGCGGCAGCACCAGCGGCTGCAGCTGACCGGCCGCCCCGATGGTCCGCTTCCGCCGCGCGGGGCGGGCCACGGGCGATCGGCCGCCAACGGGGAGCCGGCAGCCGCCGGCTCCCCGTTCGATCTCCGGCAGGCTTAAGCCGCCGCTGGTGGGTAGTCGAAAGCCATGTCTGCCACGTCTGCCACGGTCGCGGTCATCGCTCATCGCAAGAAGACGCTCGGCGCGGGGCTGGACCGGCTCCGCGTGCTGGTCAGCGAGCAAAATGTCGGGGAGTTGCTCTGGTTCGAGGTCCCCAAGAGCAAGAAGGCGCCCAAGAAGGTCCGCAAGGCGCTCAAGCAGGGCGCCGACCTGGTGTTCGTCTGGGGCGGCGACGGCATGGTGCAGCGCTGCGCCGACGTGCTGGCCGGGTCGGGGGTGCCGATGGCCATCCTGCCGGCCGGGACGGCCAACCTGTTCGCGGCGGACATGGGCGTGCCCGCCGACCTGGAGGAGGCCGTGCGCATCGGCTTCCACGGCGAGCGCAGGAAAGTGGACCTGGGAGTGCTCAACGGGGAGCACTTCGCGGTCATGGCCGGCGCCGGGTTCGAGGCCGAGATGATCGCCGACGCCGACCGGGAGGCCAAGGGGCGGCTCGGCCGGCTGGCGTACATCAGCGCGGCCGTGCGGCACGTCGGCGGGCGGCCGGTGCCGATGACCGTCAAGATCGACGGCACGACGTGGTTCGAGGGCGACGCGAGCTGCCTGCTGCTCGGCAACGTCGGCACGATCACCGGCGGCATCGAGGCGTTCGACGACGCCCGCCCCGACGACGGATGGCTGGAGGTCGGGGTCTCCACCGCCAAGGGGCCGATCCAGTGGGCGCGGGTGCTGAGCCGGATGACCGCCGGCCGCTCCGACGAGTCGCCTTTCGTCCGCGTCACCCGGGCGCGCAAGGTGTCCGCCAAGTTCGGCGCCCCGCTGATGTACGAGCTGGACGGCGGCGACCGCGAGGAGACCACCAAGCTCAAGGCCTCCATAGCGCCCGGCGCCCTCACCGTCCGCGTGCCCCCCGTGCGTGAACCGGTCGGCGCCGGGACGGCCGGCGACGAGGGCGCGGCCCAGAATTGACGGACGGGCCGGCCGAGTGACGGACGGGCCGTTCGGGTGACCGGCGGGCCGGTCCGGACGTACCGGCCCGCCGTCCTTGATCGGCGCCTCACGCGTCCGCGCGGTGGCGTCAGACGCGGGGCAGGTCGCGGCGGCGCAGGGCGGCGAGGCCTGCGACCGTCAGCGCGGCGGCGATGGCCGCGAGCCACAGCAGCGGCGCCGCGCTCATCTGGCCCCCGGGCAGCTTGGGCAGGTGGGTGAAGGGCGAGATGTCCAGCAGCCGCCGGTCCAGCCGCAGCGCCGGGCCGACCAGCCCGAACAGCAGGCACACCACCAGAGCGCCCCAGCTCGCGGCCGCGAAACGGGGCAGCACGCCGAACAGCAGCACCGCGACCGCGCCCAGCACCCACACCGCCGGCAGCTGCACCATCGCCCCCGCCAGCAGGCGGAGCGCCTCGCGGCCGACGTCCCCGGTGTTCAGGCCGTGGGTCACCCCCATGCCCAGTCCGGCGACGGCCAGGACGGCGGCCGGGCCCAGCAGCGAGAACGCCAGATGGCTCGCCGCCCAGCGCGTCCGGCCCACCGCGGTGCCCAGCACCGGCTCGGCGCGTCCGGTGGCCTCCTCGTCGCGCAGCCTGAGGGCGGCCTGGATGGAGTATCCGGCGGCGAGCAGCCCGAACAGGCCGAGCGTCCCGGCGAAGTAGCTGTCGACGAGCCCGTTGACGCCGCCCAGGCGCAGGAAGATGTCGCGCAGCTCGCGGTTGTCGCGCACCATGTCACCGATGCCGGCGCCGAGGTAGCCCATCACCAGGGACAGCGCGAGGATCCCCCCGGCCCAGCC
Source organism: Sphaerisporangium sp. NPDC049457 (assembly GCF_055586705.1). Lineage (NCBI taxonomy): Bacteria > Bacillati > Actinomycetota > Actinomycetes > Streptosporangiales > Streptosporangiaceae > Sphaerisporangium > Sphaerisporangium sp. NPDC049457. Next base: position 90,832 of record NZ_JBVJHR010000019.1, read on the forward strand.
GGCCAGCAGGGCGCGGTGCAGGCGCCAGGCCAGCGCCGCCGGCGAGCGCAGGAAGGACGCCGCCGAGGCCGGGCCCAGGCGGGGCGGCAGCAGGCCGGCGCCGATGTCGCGCCGCGCGGACAGGGCGACGGCCGCCGCGGCGAGCAGCACGGTGACGGCGGCGGCCAGGGCGAGCGGCCACCAGGTCTCGCCGGCGTACGGGCGCGTGCGGTGCGCCCAGCCGATCGGCGACAGCCAGGACGCCCATTCGAGCGTGCGCGCGTCGGACAGGCCGCTGAGGTCGCCGGCGATCCGGAAGACGTAGGTCGCGCCGAGCACGCCGATCGCGATGCCGCGCGCGCCGCCCGCGCCGCTGGTCAGCTGCGCGGCCACGGCGGCGATCGCGGCGTACGCCCACCCGGCGGCGGCGAACCCGAGCCCGAGCGCCCATGACCCGGCGGCGGGCAGGCCCTGGCCGGTCAGACCGGTGGCGAGCACCGCGCCCAGGACAAGATCGGCGGCGGCGACCGTGGCGAGGGCGGCGGCGAGGCCGGCGTGCCGGCCCACCACCGTCGCGCCGAGCAGCTCGCGGCGGCCGGCGTCCTCCTCGGTGCGGGTGTGCCGTATGACGGTCAGCATGGAGAACAGCCCGATCATGACGGGGATGAAGCCCGCCCGCCAGGCGACCAGCTCGCCGAGGCTCGAACCGTACAGCGGGCCGTAGAGCACGACGAAGGCCCCGTTGTGCCCGCTGGCCTGGGCGTACGCCTGCCGTGCCGCCGCCGTGGGGAACAGCTCCTCGAAGGAGGCCACATAGGAGATGGGGACGAGGCCGATCACCAGCACCCATGACGGCAACAGCCATCGGTCGCGCCGCAGGATGAGGCGCACGAGGCCGCCGGCGCCCGTCAGCTCTCTCATCCTCATCGCGACACCTTCGCTTCGCTCGCGGCCGCCGCGCCCGAGCGGTCGTAGTGCCGCAGGAACAGCTCCTCCAGCGTCGGGGGCCGGCTGACGAGGTGGCGGACGCCCGCCGCCGCCAGCTCGCGCAGGACCGGTTCGAGCGCGGGGGCCTCGACGTCGAAGCGCACCCGGCCGTCGTCGGTGCGCAGGTCGTGCACGCCGGGCATCGAGGCCAGCCCGGCGGCCGGCGAGCTCAGTTCGGCGTCGATGGAGGTGCGCGTGAGGTGGCGCAGGTCGTTCAGGGTGCCGGTTTCGACGGCGCGGCCGTCGCGGATGATGGTGAGCCGGTCGCACAGCGCCTCGACCTCGGCGAGGATGTGGCTGGACAGCAGCACGGTGCGGTCGCCGCGGCGCTTCTCCTCGCGGATCGTGTCGCGGAAGACCTCCTCCATCAGCGGGTCGAGCCCGGAGGTCGGCTCGTCGAGCAGCAGCAGCTCGACGTCGGAGGCCAGCGCGGCGACCAGGGCGACCTTCTGCCGGTTGCCCTTGGAGTAGGCGCGGCCCTTCTTGCGGGGGTCGAGGTCGAAGCGCTCCAGCAGCTCGGCGCGGCGCCGTTTGTCCAGCCCGCCGCGCATGCGGCCGAGCAGGTCGATGACCTCGCCGCCGGAGAGCTGGGGCCACAGGGTGACGTCCCCGGGGACGTAGGCCAGCCTGCGGTGCAGCTCGGTCGCGTCGGCCCACGGGTCGCCGCCGAGCAGCCGGGCGGTGCCGGCGTCCGCTCGCATCATGCCGAGCAGGACGCGGATCGTCGTGCTCTTCCCCGCGCCGTTCGGCCCAAGGAAGCCGTGCACCTCTCCGGTCCGGACGACCAGGTCGAGGCCGTCCAGCGCGCGGGTGGGGCCGAACGTCTTGACGAGCCCCGCCGCCGAGATGGCGTCAGTCATCGTGGTGCTCCTCGTGTCGGCCGAGCGTGGCTTCGCGCTCGGCTGGGGTGGCCCGGAGGGGTGTCTTGTCGAGGGCGTCGCTGAGCACGGCGGCCTCCTCCGGGCTGATCAGGGGATGCGAATAGATGTCGAGCATCGCCCGGGAGAGCAGCCGGTCGCCTTCGGGGCTGAAGATGTCGACGCCCATCCCGCGGGACACGTGCTCGTAGAGCACCGGGACGGCCAGGGCCATCGCGGTGCCGAGCGCGGCACGCGTCCGCAGGTCGACGAGCGGGGGAGCGGTGCGTCTGGCGTCGATGGCGGCGAGCCACTCTTCGGTCATCTGGACCATCTCGTCGAACAGAGGGGCGGCGGCTCCCTCGGCCAGCGCGCGGGCCATGTAGCGCTGGTAGGGCTTCAACGCGGCGCGGGAGGCCGGCACGTAGCTCAGGTCGTGGAAGTCGGTGTCCGCTTTGACCTGGTCGTTGAACCGGCGGACCAGTTTGACCAGGTGGTCGTCACAGGCCTCGCGCAGCCCCTGCTTGGAGCCGAAGTGATGGCGGACGAGCCCGGGTGACACGCCGGCGTCGGCGGCGATGCCCCGGATGGTCGCCCGCTCGAACCCGTGCTCGCCGAACTGCCGCAACGCGGCCTCCCGGATTCGGGCTCGCGCGGTCAGGTCCTCGGGGTCCGGCCCGGTCGCCGTCACAGGGTCTCCTATCTCGGGGGGCAACTTCCTATTCGCTCGTATATGAGACTACACACATGTATAGCCGGTCGTCCATAGGGCCCGTTCCTCCGGTCGCGAGGCGATCGCGAGCCCGTCAACGGCGGCGGACCGGCACGCCTGCGGCGGCCAGGACGGCCGGGACGACGAGGTACGGGCCGCAGGACGCCAGCACGACGACGGTGAAGGCCGTGGCGACGGCGGCCGTCCAGCGCGCGCGGCCGGTCAGCAGGCGGGTCGCCGCGGCGCAGCCGGCGAAGGTCACCGCCGCCAGGCAGGCGGAGGTGACGCGCATGAGCGTGTCCAGATCCAGTCCCCAGGCCGTGACCGCCGCCACCGACAGCGCGGTCAGCGCGGCCGGCAGCGCCAGCCCGCGACCGGCCGCCGCGCCCGCCGCCAGAGGCCCCGGCAGCGCGCCCTCGCGGGCGAGCGTCACCCCGAGCCGGGCCGCGCCCGCGATGTAGGTGTTGACGGCGCCGAAGGACAGCAGGACGGCCGCCGCCGCGGCGACCGGGTGGGCGGCGGGCCCGATCCCGCGTTCGAGCAGGGCGGCCAGCGGCACGGGAGTGGAGGCCGCCTCCGCGCCCAGCACGCCGACCGTGGTGGTGGCCAGGGCCAGGTACAGCGCGCCGGCGATGGCGAGCGTCAGCACGGTGGCGCGGGGAAGGTCGCGGCGCGGGTCGGCGAAGTCGCCGGACAGGTGGCTGGCCGCCTCCCAGCCGACGAAGGCGAAGAACAGCACCCCCGCCGCGTGCCCCACCCCGCCCCAGCCGTGCGGGGCGAACGGCACGAAGCCGCCCGTGCGGATGTGCGGGGCCGCGACCAGCACGGTGGCGACCAGCAGCAGCGCCAGCAGGGCGGTGAGCACCAGTTGCAGCCGCCCGGACACCCGCAGCCCCGCGTGGTTGGCGGCGAAGGCGCACGTCAGCAGCATGACCGCGACGCCCAGCGTGCCGCCGGAGCCCAACCCGAGCGCGGTGGCGACGTACTGTGCGCCGATGAGGGCGCCGGCGAGCACGCCGATCGGGATGGAGAAGTAGAACCACCAGCCCACGGCGGTGGAGGCGGCCCGGCCGAAGGCCCGCGCGGCGAACGCGGCCGCGCCCCCGCCGCCGGGGTGGCGGGCGCCGAGCGCGGCGAAGGTGACGGCGACCGGCACGCTGAAGGCCAGCAGGCCGGCCCACGCGACGATCGAGGAGGGGCCGGCCGAGGCGGCCGCGAGGCCGGGCAGCGCCAGGACCCCGGGCCCGAGCACGGCTCCCACCAGCATCGCGGTGCCCTGCCCGATGCCGAGCCTGTGCCCGGAGGTGTGCCCCGACGCGTGCGCCGCGCGCACGGCCCTGGTCGGCGATCGCATGACGGATCCCTTCGAACGGCCGATGAACACCGTCGAAGCTAGTCATGTGTATGTCGGGATGGCGTTCTAGGCGAACGTATGAACGGAACGGAGGAAGAATGCCGTATATGGACGAACTTGATGCGGAGATAATCCGCCTTCTCCAGACAGATGCTCGGCAGTCCAACCGCGAGCTGGCCCGGCGGCTCGGCGTGGCCCCGTCGACCTGTCTCGAGCGGGTGCGCTCGCTCACCCGGCGCGGGGTGATCCGCGGCTACCACGCCGACATCGATTTCGGCGCGCTCAACCGGGGCGTCCAGGCCATGGTGGCCGTGCAGGTGCGCCCGCTGAGCCGCACGGTCATCACCACGTTCAAGGAGTCCGTCGGCCGGCTGCCCGAGGTGCTCAGCGTCTTCGTGCTCTCCGGGGGCGACGACTTCCTGCTCCACGTGACGGCCCAGGATCTTGAGCACCTGCACGCGTTCCTGCTCGACCGCCTGAGCAAACGCAAGGAGATCGTGGGCTTTCGCACCTCGATGATCTTCCAGCGCCTGCACAACACGGTCCTGACCAGGCTGCCCGACCCGCCGCCCGCCGGATGACGCGCGGCCCGCGGGCCGGCCGTGGCACCGTCCGCGCGGCCTCCGGGCAAGCCACGGCGCCCCCTCGCGCGGCCTCGGGGAAGGCCGCGGCGCCCGTCCGCGGCCTCGGGAGAAGGGGGCGCGGGAGCGGGTCAGGCCCGGCGGGCCCGGACGAAGGGGACGGCGAGCGCGGTGATCAGCATCAGGGCGGCGCAGACGACGATGCCGATGTCCATGCCCGTGCCGGGCCCGTAGACGCCGACGACGGAGGCGACCGCCGCGACGCCCAGCGACGACCCGACGTACCGCGCGGTGTTGTTCGCCCCGGACCCCATGCTGACCCGGTGCTGCGGCACGCTCTCGATGGCCAGATGGGTGAGGGAGGCGTTCACCAGCCCGCTGCCGATGCCGGACACGACGAGGGCCGTCACGATCTTCCACCACGACCAGTCGCTGAACAGGCCGAACATCGCCAGGGTGCCCACTCCCGACAGTGCGAGGCCGCCCGCGAGCCGGGCCGTGGCGTGCGGGAGCACCCGGCGGGCGTACAGCGCGGTGACGAACGACAGGCCCGACCAGATGGTGGACAGCGCGGCGGTGCCGAACGGGGTCAGGCCCCGGGTGAGCTGGAGCATGGCGGGCAGGAGGCTCATCAGGCCGAGCAGGGCGAACCCGGTGATGAGCGCGCCGCCGGTCGCCACGAGGAACAGGGGCCGGCCGAACAGTTCCATGTCGAGCAGCGGCTCGCGGCGGCGGATCTCGATGACGGCGAAGGCGGCCAGCAGCACGGCTCCGGCGCCGAGGGCCCAGAGCACGACGGGCCGCTCCCATCCGAGCCGTCCTTCCACGACCCCGGCCACCAGGGCGGCGAGGCCGAGGCTGAGCGTGACCACGCCGGGAACGTCCACCCGCCGCGGCTCGGCCGCGCGCGACTCCTGGAGCGAGCGGTGGGCCACCACCGCCAGGACGGCGGACGCCGCCGCGACCGTCCAGTAGACGCCGCGCCAGCTGGCCGCTGTGGCCAGCGCCCCGGACACCAGCGGGCCGACGGCGATGCCGAGACCGAGCATCGACCCGTACAGGCCGGTGGCCCGGACGCGCTCGTGACCGGCGGGGAAGGCGTGCCCGAGCATGCCGAGGCTCGCGGCGAGCAGCGCGGCGCTCGCCGCGCCCTGGACGATGCGGGCCAGGACGAACACCAGTGTGTTCGGGGCGAGGGCGGCGACGACGGCGGCGGCGCCCAGGGCGGCCGTGCCCACGACGAAGGTACGCCTGCGGCCGTGGTCGTCGGCGATGGCGCCGGCCACCAGCAGCGCGGCGGCCAGCCCGAGGGAGATGCCGTTGATGATCCAGGCCGGACCGGTGGGGCCGGCGCCGAGGGACCGCGCCGTCTCGGGAACGGTGACCACCGGGACCGTGTAGTTCACCAGTGCGAGCAGAGGGGCGGCGCAGGCCACCCCGAGGGTCGTTCGTGTCGTCCCTGATGCCGGCGGGGCGAGGGAAGTGGCGACGGACACGGCGGGGGACCTCCTTGGTTCAATGAGTGAACCGAAGGTAGCACGTCTCGGTTCGTTGAATGAACTATGGTGGAGGCATGGCACTGGGCAAGAACTACGAAGGGCAGCAGTGCGCTCTGGCGAGCGCCCTCGAACTGGTGGGCGAACGCTGGACGTTCCTGGTGATCCGCGACGCCCTCTACGGGGTCCGCCGCTACGGCGACTTCCTCACCCACCTCGGCATCCCCAGGGCCGTGCTGTCGCAGCGGCTGCAAACCCTCGTGGAGGCCGGGCTGCTGGCCAGGCACCGCTACCAGGAGTCGCCCGCGCGCGACGAGTACGTGCTGACCGCCGAGGGCCGCGGACTGTGGACGCCGATCTACACGCTGGCGTGCTGGGGTGAGGAGCGGGTGTCCGAGGGCAAGCCATGGCGCGAGTACTTCCACGTGCCGTGCGACGCCCCGCTCGACCGGTACGCCGCCTGCACCGCGTGCGGCCGGCACACCGAGCCGGAGGAGGTCGAGGTCCGCCCCGGCCCCGGCCTGCCCGGCGGCCGTGAGGACCCGGTCAGCGTCGCCATGCGCGTCCCCCACCGCCTCCTGGAACCCCTGCCCTGACCCCACACCGACTCGGAGGCCGGCGTCGCCTATTCCGCCCCGAACCGGTGCCTGCCGCTGCTTCTCGACCTCCTCGATGACCCTGCTGAGGCGCCCGAACAGCCGGTCCGGGCCGCCCGCCGGCCCGCTGCCCTGACCCCTCCCGTCCAGACGCCGGCGGCTGCCGGGGCGGGGTCTGCCCGCTCGTTAGACTGGGCCGTCGTCGAGGGCGGAGGTGGCCGGTGGGCCGGTGGATCGAGGTCGGTGACCGGGCCTGGGCGCGGCGGCACGCCGAACTCGACCTCACCCTCGGCCTGGTGGCGGGCGACAGCGCCTGCCTGGTGATCGACACCGGCGCCGACGAGGAGCAGGGCGAGGCCTTCGCGGCGGCCGTGCGCGAGCTGACCGACCTGCCGTGGTCGGTGGTCCTCACCCACGCCCACTTCGACCACTGCTTCGGCACGGCGGCGTTCGGTGAGTGCCCGGTCTGGGCACAGGCGGGCTGCCGCGCCGACCTGGTCGCGACCGGCGAGGCGCAACGGTCGGTCTGGGCGGAGCATCACCGCCGGCAGGGCGACGATGAGGCGGCCGGGCGGCTTACCCGGGCGCGCGTCGTGCTCCCCGACCGGCCGGTCGAGACCGCCGCCGAGATCGACCTCGGCGGCCGGCTGGTGCGACTGGCCCACCCCGGTCCCGGGCACACCGGCCACGACCTGGTCGTCCACGTGCCGGACAGCGGCCTGATCTTCGCCGGCGACCTGGTCGAACAGGGCGCGCCCCCGTCGTTCGGCGACGCCTACCCCCAGGCGTGGCCCTCGGCGCTGCATCGGCTGCTGGCACTCGCGGAGGCCGGGCCGCGCACGGTGGTCCCCGGACACGGCGAACCGGTGGACGCGGGCTTCGTCGCCGCGCAGCGCGCCGAGCTGGCCGAGGTCGCCGAGCTGTGCCGGGCGGTCGCCGCCGGAGAGCTGACCCGCGCCGAGGCGCTCGCCCGCTCCCCGTACCCCGAGACCTTCACCTCCGAAGCCCTCGCCCGTCCCGTCTCGTCCTGACCGCTCCCGGCGCGCCGGACGCTACTCCGCGCTGGTGCGCGCCGCGACGCTTGAGACGATGACGATCGTCGCCGGCTCGCCGGTCGGCGCGTAGTCGCCCACCTGGCCGGTGTGCGTGCCCCGGGCCGTCACCACGACCGCGACGGCTCCCTTGTCGTCCGTCACCCGCTCCTGGACGGAGAACGTGGCGTCGGGGAGCGCGGCGCGGATCATGGCGGTCAGCCGCCGCACCTCCTCAGGGCCGGTCGCGCGGATGCGCACCGGACGGTTCTTCGATGCCGGTGGCTCTGACATCGGCTCTCTCCTTTCAGCGCGTGCTCTCGCGTGTGACGGTTCTCTTCAGCGCGGACTCTCGCGTGGGGTGGTTCTCCCGGTCGGCGGCACGGCGCAATGCGTGTACGGCGGCCGCACCGGTGAACAGGCGACGCCAGTCGGGCACGACGATGTCGAGGCCGAGGATCGACTCGGTCCACGCGACGCCCCGCCATGGCTCGGTGACGGCCGGCCCGGGGACGCGCAGGATGGGCTCGACCGGCCAGCTCCCGTCCGGCCGCTGGTGGCCGGCGAGCCAGCGCACCCCGCCCGCCACAGCCCGCTCGACGGCATCCCGGTCGATGGCGTCTTGGTCGACGGCGTCTTGGTTGACGGCGTCTTGGTTGACGGCGTCTTGGTCGATGGCGTCCTGGTCGACGGCGTGCCGGTCGACGGTGTGCCGGTCGTGGTGGACGTCCCGCAGCTCGCACAGGGCCTGCACGGCGAGCGCGGTCTGGAACGCGCCGCTCGCCTCCTGGAGCCCGCCGGACCAGCCGCCGTCGGGCCGCCGGCTCCGCAGCAACCAGCCTGCCGCGCGGGCCAGCGCCCGATCGGTCCCGGGCAGCGCCCGCCCGGCGGCGCACAGCGCCTGGACCGCCCGGCAGGTCGTGTAGAGCCGGCCCACCCACCAGTAGGCGTCCCAGTACCCTTCGGGACGCTGGCATCGCGTCAAGAACGTCAGCGCCGCCTCGGCCGCGGCCGAGGCGCGGTCGCCGCCGACACGGCCGAGCAACAGCGCGGCCATGGCGGTGACGCACGGATGCGCGGCCGTCCAGCCCGGGGCGTCGTCGGTGGGCGCGCGGAACCGGACCAGCCAGGCGTCCAGATCGCCGACCGTGGTGAAGCCGCCGTCAGGGGCCTGGGCCGCGATCAGATGGTCCAGCTCCGGCCGCAGCGCCGCTAGGTCGACACCGGGACGGTCGACCAGGAACAGCAGGGCGTTCGCGGTGGAGTCGATGTCGGCCGGCCAGTGGCCGTTGTAACCCCAGCCGCCGCCGGGGGAGCGGTTCTCGACGAGCCACCGCGCGGCCGCTTCCAGGCCGGGCTCGCGGACGCCCGCGTGCGCGAGGTTCCAGCCGACATATCCGGTGGTCCATGACGTGCTCTGCTGGGTCAGCACCAGGAAGTCGCCCCAGTGGCCGTCCGCGTACTGCTCCCGGCTCAGGTGCGCGACGGCGGCGTCCACCGCCTTGTCGCCGATGTCGCCGATGTCGCCGATGTCGCCGATGTCGCCGATGTCGCCGAGGCGCGCGGCGGCCGGGGGACGCGGCCGAGCGACGGCGCGGGCGCGTGCCGGCGCCAGGTGGCGGGCGCGCGTCTCCGCGAGGTCGGAGCGCAGCCGCAGCACGTCGCCGTGCAACCGGGCGAGCATGGCCGCCCAGGCGACCGGCGGCAGGTCGGTGACGGCGGCCATCGAACGGGCGAGGTTTTCGGCCGCCGCGTCGAGCGCGCGCTCGGCGACCCCGCCGTAGTGGAAGACGCGGGCGGCGGCGGGCAGCAGCGCGGCGCGCTCTTCGGCGCCGGCCATGCCGCCGGGCGCGTCCGCTCGGGTCGTGCTCCAGGACGCCACGGCTCCGGAGGGACCGCCGGGCGCCCCGGCCTCGGATCTTCCCCGGGGCGCGGCTGTTCCGGGCGTGATCCCGAGCGCGTCGAGGACCGGGCCGACGACCTGCGAACGGTACCCGCCGAGGAAGTCCCGCTTCCACCGCACGCAGTCGCGGTACAGCGCCAGGCCGGCGTAGAGGTGGGTCTGCGACCGCTGGACCGGCGGCACGAACTCGCGGTCGCCGCCGCAGGCCGCGAAGGCCGCCGCCGTCGCGTTCGGCAGGTCGCTCCAGCGGGAGGGGGTCGGCGGCCGGCGACTTCGCGCGACCAGCCGCCAGTACGGGGCGCCGGGCGGGACGAGCGGCTCCAGCCGACGGCACGCGAAATCGTACAGCCAGGCGAGGGCCGCGCCGGTGTGGGTGTCCGTGCCGGTGTGGGGGCCGGTGTGCGGGTTGGGGATGGTGCCGGGCGTTTCGACTTCGCCGCGCGCGCAGGCGTCCTCAAGCGCGGACGCCATGCCGTGGGCTCGGGCGGCCAGGGCGATGCGGCGGGCCGCCCCCAGCGGGACCGCGGGGAAGTGCTCCCAGAGCAGGAAGGGGAAATGGTCGAACAGCGCGTCGGCCGCGTGCCGCCCGGAGGGGCCGGTGTGGCCGTGCTCGCGTCGCCAGGCCGACCAGAGCCGGCCGAACGTCTCGTCGGCGCGTCGCGTCTCGACCATGAGCAACGTCATCCCCGGCCCCCCTTCAGGCGACCGACCGGTCGCGGTGGCGCTGGAAGACGGCGTCCATGGAGGGGGTCACGGCGGCCACCGGCCCTCCGGCGCAGTCGGCGATCAGCCGATGGCCCAGGTAGCGGCCCACCGCGGGCGGTGCCCACCCCGAAGCGGGCTCTGCGGCGCTCCACAGCTCGGGCGGCTGGTCGAGGGCGGCCGTCAGCGCCCCGTCGAGCCAGGCGTCGTGGCGCCGCAGCCAGGCAAGTTCCCCCGCCGACACGCCGAGATGCGCCTCCAGGCCCTGCCCGGGGAAGGCGCGGAGCGAGGCGTGGACGGCGCGGCCGACGTCGTACAGCGCCTCGCGCATGGAACGAGCGCCACGCCCCTCGGACAGGATGCCCGCCTGCTCGCGCAGGATTCCCTCGTCGCGGACGCGCGGCTCCCTGGTGGGGGCGAGCCAGGCGTACCAGGCGCGGGCGATCGGGGCGTCGGCGGCGCGCCCGCCGCTCCAGCGCATCCGGATCTCCCCGCCCGGCGCGGGCTCCGCTGCGCATTCCCCGTCGGCCACGGGCTCGGCTGTGCTTTCCCCGCCGGGCGTGGGCGCGGCGATTCGCCGGCGGGTGCTCTGGATCATCGCCGACCAGCCGTCCACCGCGAATCCGGACGCCGCCGCCTCGGCCCGCGCCAGATAGCGCAGAGCGAGCGCCCGCGTCTCCTCGGCCGCCCCCGAGCGCGTGAGCAGCTCGCCGACCTCCCGCGCGCTCGGCCGGTCGTCCGACTCGACGCGGCCGCGCCGGCCGGCGGACAGGAAGGCCCGCGTCAGCGGGTAGGTGTACATCCCGCGCTCGTAGTCCGCGCGCCAGTCGGCCAGGTCGTCGGCCAGTTGGAAACCGATGTAGAACAGGTCGTGCGAGGACTCCAGGGGCTCGATGGCGTGCTCGTCACCGTTGAGCACGGCCAGAGCGGCCAGGCAGCTCTTGGCGACCGCCGACTTCCCCGAGTAGATCATTTCCAGGTCGTCCGGCGGGTAGGGGGTGACCAGGCCGCGATGGCGGCAGCCCTCGGCGAGCGTGGCCTGGCTGAAGTGCTGGTAGTGGCGGTCGAAGTGGGGCCAGAAGCGGCTGCCGGGCGGGAACAGAGTGTGCAGCATGCCGAGCGCCTCGCGGTACAGCGCGGTGCTGAGCAGCACCGTGCCGGAATCGTCCGGCGATGGGCGGTCGCAGAGCTGGTCCAGGCACAGTACGTGGTCGAAGAGCAGGGACCCGCAGGTGCACAGCGTGCGCAGCTGCGCCAGCGAGACGCCGGGGAAGGCGCCGTAGAACAGCAGGGGGTAGGTGTAGAAGCCGCGCGTGTCGATGCCGGCCGCGATGCGGCGTTCGGAGGGCAGGCCGGCTATGGCGGGGAGACCGTCCACGCTCAGGGCGCGCCGCAGCCGGCGCGCGACCGGCCGGCGCGCGTCCTGCACCAGCACGCCGTCTCCCTGCCAGCCCACGTGCGTCCGCCGGTCGACGTGCGTCTGCCCATCGACGTGCGTCCGCCCATCGACGTGCGTTCGCCCATCGGCGTGTGTCTGCCGGTCGGCGTGTGTCTGCCGGTCGAGGTGCGTCTGCTTGTCGGCGGGCGCCGCGCCCGGTGGCCCGGGGCGGCGGCCGGTCACCACTGGGCGGTGACGATCTGCGTGACCACGGTGACGACCCCGCCGGCCTCGCCTTCCGCCTCCACGCGGGATTCGAGCTCCACCAGCCCGAGGTCCTCTATCGGCAGTTCCTCCAGCGGCAGCTCGTCGAACGGCAGCCGCTCGAAGGGCAGCTCGTCGAACGGTGTGGTCGTGTCGGGAGTGTTGTCCACCGTTTCCTCCGATCTGGTGTTCCGTTCGCGCCCGGCGTCCCCGGCTGGTCGGCGCCTCGGCTACGCGGGGCCGGCGGCCGGCGCCGGGATGAGCCCCATCGCCCTCAGGTGCCGTTCCTCCAGGTGGTGCCTGGTCGTGAAGCCCCTCTGCTGCGAGATGTTGCGGACGACGAGCTGCGGCCGGCTGACGAGCTGCCGGGCGAGGTCGCGGATCTCCAGGATGTCGCCGGCCCGGACGAGGGGATTGCGCGTGCGGGGCACGCGCGCCTCCAGGAAGACGTAGCCGCGCTGTCGCATGAGCTTCAGGTCGATGAAGAGCAGGTCGTGCGGGCCGGGCAGGGCGTCGGGCGGGCCGTCGGCGCCGCGCAACGACGCGCTGAGCGCCTGCACATCCCAGTCGAACGGCCGGAAGACCGTGGCGTGCGGGATGAGGCCGCGCTGGAGGGCGTAGCGCACCTCGAAGTACTTGATGAGGTCGGGCAGGTACGGCGCCCGGCCGGTCAGCTCGGGCAGCAGTTCGGCCCTGACGTAGGCGCACAGGTCGAGCACGAAGCGGTACAGGAAATAGTCCTGCGCGCGTTGCTCCCCGGAGAGGTTGCGGCGCTGCCAGGCGATCCAGCCGGTCAGGACGCGGCGCGGGTCGGCGCCGGCGTGCCGCAACGCGATGAACAGCAGCGGGCAGGTGTAGGTGGCGGCGGAGACGGCCTTGGCCAGCTCGCGGTCGAGGTGCGGGGTGGGGATGAAGTAGAAGTTGGAGAAGACGGCGGGGTGGCGGCGGACGAGCGAGATCTCGGCCTCGTTCAGCAGGAACAGCGAGATGTCGGAGCTGTGGCCGTCGAACCGCAGGTCGTCCTTGTGCTCGGCGTGCAACGGGCTGCCGGTGAGCGGGGCCAGCAGGTGCATCTGCGCCGAGGTCTTCTGCGAGAGCTGCAGTACATCCAGGGCGAGGCCGAAGGAGTCGAGCGCGTCGGTCACCGTCTCGTCGGGGAACCCGGTGATGAACGAGGCCGTGGGCGAGATGCCGTTCTCGACGCAGGAGGAGATGACGGGAAGGACCCGCGAGACGTCGAGCCGCTTCTTGATGGAGGGCTGCAACGGCTGGGCGCCGGTCTCCACGCCGAAGAAGACGCCCATGCACCCGGCGGCCGCCATCTCCGACAGCAGCGCCTCGTCCACCCTGTCGGTGCGGGCGCTGCATCCCCACGAGAAGCCGTCGCCGCCGCTGGTGAGCACCTCGCAGAACCGCCGCACCCACCGGCGGTCGACGGTCAGCATGTCGTGTACGAGGTCGAAGCGGGAGAACCCGTAGGACCGGTGCAGGAACCGCATCTCGGCGACCAGCCGCTCAGGCGACTTGATGCGATAACGACGGTTGAAATAGACGTTGGTGGAGCAGAACGTGCAGCCGTACGGGCAGCCCCGCCCCGCCTCTACCGGCGCCAGACCCACTCTGATCTGGTCCAGGGGGTAGAGGTCGTAGGCCGGATAAGGCAGTTCGTCCAGGTTCTGCAACAGTGGCGCGTCGGGGTTCCGCTCGACCGCGCCGTCGGGCCGCCGCCAGGTCACCCCGGGCACGCGCCGCAGGTCGCCGTCGCCCGACAGCCGGTCGAGCATGGCCTTCAGGGAGACGTCGGCCTCGTTGCGCACGACCGCGTCGATCCAGGTGAACTCCGTCAGCGTGGCCACGTCCACGACCGTCGCCTGCGGGCCGCCGAGGACGATCTTCGCGTCCGGGGCGTGGCGGCGGCATTCGCCGGCCAGCGCCAGCGTCTGCGGATAGGAATTGCACATCGTGGTGAATCCGATGACATCGGGGTGTAACCCGGCGATGTGGCCGGCGACGTCACGGTGGAAATCGGGACCGTCGGTCGCCGTGCCGTCGAAAAGCGCGAGCGTCTGGTCCACGATGACGGGTTCGTGCCCGGCGGCGCGCACGTGCGCCGCCAAGGTGAGCAGGTTGAGGGGCACATAAGGCGAGGGCACCTTGCCGTGGTGCCAGTCGGCATTGAAACAGGTCACAAGCGCGATGCGCATGCGCACCCCCGCTATAAGGGCAGATTCCTCCGATTCTAGAGAAGCCCCTTGTTTCCGTCCAGAACTCTTTTTTTATGATCACAACTGTGTTTTGGGCGGATTGAGCGGATTTGCGAAATGGCTGGGCGGAAAGTGATATTCAATGCGGCCGCGGCCGGTCAGGCGGCGGGTGTGCCGCCACCGGGACGGGGAAAGCTGATCACATTGCGGCCGGTGTAGGCCTGCAGATGGACGACCTTGCCCTCGTGTGGAGGCTTGCGGCGATGCGCGGAGCGGATGTCGCGCACCTTGTGCCGTGGAACGTACGCGGGCACTGCCGCAAGCCTTCTCATCGAGCCCCCCCGGCGTGATGATCTCGTTACCAAAGATGTCTACAGAGGTCGGCGTAAGACTATTGTAAAGATCTCTAGTATGGGAGCGGACGCCCGGAAGGCGACCGCAGATCGAGGGGAATCACCGTCTCGGGGCGGTGGCCGGGCCGGGGCCGGGCGATCGTGATGCGTCTCATCGCGTTCCTCCTCCGGTCGGGTACGGAGTGCCTGGGCACACTATTGCGCGGGCCGCTTGCCGTTCTGTTGCCGCACGCTTGCACCCGGCGGCCTACCGCCGCCACGACCGCTGGTGGACCGGGCTGCCGAGCGCCGAGGTCAGGGTGCTGCCCGGGTAGTGGGCACGGTTCGGGCGGCGGAGCCGTGGTGGGCGCTCAGGAAGGCGCGTCAAGGCGAAGGACGGCGCAGCCGCCCGGCGCGAGGTGGAGCGAGCCGGTGGACTCGGCGCCGGAGAGCAGATCGGTTCCGCCCGCCGGCACCCGCTGGTGGCCGGAGGTGTGGTTGAGGGCGAACAGCCAGCTCACCCCCTCGCCGGCGCGCCGCACCAGCTCCAGTCCCGGCGGGGCGGACGAGACCGGCAGGCCCGCCGCGGCCAGGACGGCGGCGTAGGCCGCGTCGTCAAGGCCGGTGGACACGTACACGGCCTGCCCGGCGCCGTGGGCGTTGCGGGTGACGGCGGGCAGGCCGTCCAGCACGCCTCCCTCGTAACGGGCCAGGACGCCGGCCCCGCGCGTCTCGACCCGCTCGCTCCACACCGTCCCCGCGACGTCCCGGCCGCCGTCGTCGAGGAGGCGGACGCGCACGGGCTCCGAAAGGGGCAGGAACTCCTCGACGTGGACGCCCAGCAGGTCGCGGAACGCGCCCGGGTAGCCGCCGAGACGCACCCGCGCGTGCTCGTCGGTGATGCCGCTGAAGAAGGACACGACGAGCGTTCCGCCCTGCTCGACGTAGGCGGCCAGGTTGCGGGCGGTGGCGTCGGAGACCAGGTAGAGGGCGGGCACGAGCACCATGCGGTAGCGCCGCAGGTCGCCCGCCGGGTGGGCGAAGTCGGCCGTGACGCCGCCGCGCCACAGCACCCGGTGGGCCTGCTGGACGGCGTCCGGATAGCGCGGCTCGGCGGAGGGAAGGGCGGAGGCGTCCAGCGCCCACCAGCACTCCGGGTCCCACACGATCGCCACGTCCGCCTGGACGTCGCCGCCGTCGCCGTACTCGGCGATCAGGGGGAGCAGCCGGCCGAGGTCGCGCACCTCGCGGTGGACGCGGCCGCCGGGGCCCGCGTGCGGCACCATGCCGCCGTGCCACTGCTCCGCGCCGCCGCGCGAGGCGCGCCACTGGAAGAACATGGCGCCGCGTGAGCCGCGCGCGATGTGCTGGAGGCTGTGCAGGGCGATCTCGCCCGGCCGCTTGGCGCGCATGCGCGGGCCCGTGTACACGACGCCGGCGGCCTGCTCCATCAGCAGCCACGGCCGCCCGCCGGCCCAGCCGCGGGCGAGGTCGGCGGCGAAGGCGCTCTGCTCGGCGGCGCGGCCGGCGTCGTCGGGGTAGTGGTCCACGGCGAGCAGGTCGACCTCGCCCGCCCACTCCCAGGGGTTCACCGGCACCCAGCCGCCGAAGGCGAAGTTCGTGGTCACCGGCACCCCCGGCGTCAGCTCGCGCAGCACGGCCCTCTGCGCGCGGTAGTGGCCGAGCATCGCCGCGGACAGGAAACGGCGGAAGTCCAGGACGTGGGAGGGGTTGGCGAGGTACTGGGTTGCCCTGGGCGGGGCGATCTCCTCCCACCGCCCGTAGTGCTGGCTCCAGAACGCGGTGGTCCACGCGTCGTTGAGGGCGTCCAGCGAGCCGTGCCGGGCCCGCAGCCAGTCGCGGAACGCGGCCGCCACGTGGTCGCAGTGGCACCAGGTGCCGTACTCGTTGTGGACGTGCCACATCGCGAGCGCGGGGTGGCCGCGGTAGCGCTCGGCGAGGGCGCGGGCGACGCGCACGGACGCCTCACGGTACGCCGGGGCGCAGACGCAGTAGGTGTCGCGGCTGCCATGGGTGAGCCGCGTGCCGTCGGCCGTCACCGGCAGCGCGTCGGGATGGGCGAGGCCGAACCAGGGCGGGGGAGAGGCGGTGGGGGTGGCCAGGCAGACCTGGACGCCGCCTTCGTGCAGCAGGCCGAGCACGCGGTCCAGCCAGCCGAAGGTGTACCGGCCGGGCTCGGGTTCCAGCCGCGACCAGGCGAAGACGCCGACGGTGACGAGGTTGACCCCGGCCTCCCGCATGAGGGCGACGTCTTCGCGCCAGACCTCCTCGGGCCACTGCTCGGGGTTGTAGTCGCCGCCGTAACACAGCCCGCGCACGCCTTGGGGACGGTCGATGGCCTCTCCTCGGCTTCACGGTCGCGGGCGCCGGTGTTCGTACGATGCCCAAACTAAGTAGCCTCCACGGGCCTGTCAACGGCGCCTGCGCCGGGGGTCGCGGGCGTTGACGTTTGTTCGTATAGTCGGCAAACTAATTCGCGTCGTCATCACTCGGACCGCCAGGAGTGCCGAAATGCCGTACCGTCCCCCACTGGTCGCGCACGAGTACTTCAGCGCCGATCCGCCGGAGCTGCCGGTACGCGCACGGGGGGAGCAGGGGCTTTCCGCGCTCGTGCGGGCCGAGGTGATGGCCGCGGGCGGCGAGGGGGTGACCTTCAAGGTCTCCACCTCGGCGGAGGAGGTGCTCGTCGTCCAGGTGACCGTGGCCGGCGAGGGCGTGATCCGCGTGCGGCTCGGCGAGGACGTGGCGGCGCGCACCCGCTCGGCCCGCGCCGTCGAGATGGTGCATCCCGGCCGGTACACGGGCGCGCGGGTGGAGGCCGGCGAGGGGCGGGTCGTGGTGGACGCGGGCGCGGTGCGCGCCGAGATCACCCTTGACCCCTGGCACCTGCGGTTCACCGCCGCGGACGGGCGGCTGCTGACCGAGCAGGATCCCGGCCATGTGGACATCAGCGGCCGGCTGCGCACGCTGCCGTTCGGGCGCTCCCTGGTGGACGGCGTGGCGGTGGCCTACCAGGAGAGCCTGGTGGCCCAGCCGGACGAGCACTTCGGCGGCTTCGGGGAGAAGTTCACCCCGCTCGACAAACGCGGCCAGCGTCCGCTCATGTGGAACTTTGACGCATTTGGCGCAGAATCCGATCGTTCGTATAAGAACATTCCATTCTTCGTGTCGAGCCGCGGGTACGGCCTGCTGGTGGACAGCGGCATGCCGGTGGAGTTCGACGTCTGCCGCTCGACGCACAGCTGCGTCGAGATCGTCGTGCCGGACGACCTGATCGACTACTACCTGATCGCCGGCCCGTCCGTCCCTGAGATCCTGGCCCGCTACGACACGCTCACCTGCTCACCGGCGCTGCCGCCCAAGTGGGCGTTCGGCAGCTGGATCTCCTCGGGGTTCTTCAAGGACAGCCAGGAGCGGGTGCTGGCGCGGGCCAGGAAGATCCGCGAGCGCGGCATCCCCTGCGACGTGCTGCACCTGGACTGCTACTGGCAGGCCCAGGGCCACTGGTCGGACCTGCGCTGGGACGCGGACGGCTTCCCCGACCCGGCCGGCATGCTCGCCACCCTGCGCGAACAGGGCTTCGCGACGTGCCTGTGGATGAACCCCTACGTCTCCCACCTCAGCCCGGCCTTCCCCGACGCCGCCGGCAAGGGGTACTTCCTGAGGAACCAGGACGGCGAGACCTACATCGCCGACTCCTGGCACGGCTCCTACCCGGCCTGTGGCATCGTCGACCTCACCAACCCCGCGGCCGTGGCGTGGTTCCAGGACCTGCTGCGCGGGCTGCTGCGGCAGGGCGTCGCGCTGTTCAAGACCGACTTCGCCGAGGGGGTACCGAGCGACGCCCTGGCGCACAACGGCATGACGGGCACCGAGCTGCACAACGTCTACTCGCTGCTGTTCAACGACGTCGTCTCGGGGGTCACCCGCGAGGTGAACGGCCACGGCCTGGTGTGGGCGCGCTCGTCCTACCTCGGCGGCCAGCGGCACGCGGCGCAGTGGAGCGGCGACACCTACACCTCCTATCCCGCCATGGGCAGCACCATCCGCGGCGGCCTGTCGCACGGCCTGTCCGGCGTGCCGTTCTGGAGCCACGACGCCGGAGGCTTCACCGGCACCCCGACCGACGACCTGTACGTGCGGTGGGCGCAGTTCGGCGCGCTGTCGCCGCTGGTCCGCTTCCACGGCACCACCAGCCGCGAGCCTTGGGAGTTCCCCGCGGTCGAGCAACTGGTGGTCGAGGCCATCAGGCTCCGCTACCGGCTCATGCCCTACATCTACTCGGCCGCGGTCGAGGCGGCGCGCACCGGCGCCCCGATGATGCGCGCGCTGTGCGTGGACCACCCCGCCGACCCGGTGGCCTGGCAGGCCGACCTTGAGTACCTTCTCGGGCGCGACCTGCTCGTCGCCCCGATGACCTCCCCGGACGGCGTCCGGCAGGTGTACCTGCCGCAGGGCGAGTGGATCGACTACTGGACCCACGAGGTGCACCGAGGCGGCCGCTACGTCACCGTCGCCAAGTCCCTGGAGCAGATCCCGCTGTTCGTGCGCCACGGCGCGCTCATCCCGGTGACCGAGGTGCGCGAGACGGTCGGCGACGGCCCGTTCACCGACGTCTCCGTCGTCGCCTACGGGGGCGGCGAGGGCCACACCATCATCCGGGACGTCGACGGTGACACGACGGTCACCGCCATCAGGGACGGCGACGTGCTGCGCGTCGGCGTCACAGGTCCCCTGCCGATCACCAACGTCGAAATCGCTCCCGTCGCCGGCGCCCCTGCCACGGTCGTCGTCGGTTAGCACACCTGGAGAAACACCATGTCCAAGATAGGGATCGCCGCCGCGCTCGCCGCGGCGGCGCTGGCACTGGCCGCCTGCGGCTCATCGGGTTCCACGGACACGAGCGGCGGGGGCGGCTCGGCCACGGAGGCCAGGACGCTGACGCTGTGGCACTACGAGGGCGCCACCAGCGCCATGGGCGTCGCCTGGGCGGACGCCGTCAAGAAGTTCGAGGCGAGCCATCCGAACGTGAAGGTGAAGGTCGAGGAGAAGGGCTTCGAGCAGATCCAGAAGACCGCGAGCATGGTCCTCGGATCCGACCAGGCCCCCGACATCATGGAGTACAACAAGGGCAACGCCACCTCGGGCCTGCTGTCCAAGCAGGGTCTGCTCACCGACCTCAGCGAGCAGGCGGCCAAGCGCGGGTGGGACAAGCTGCTCAGCCCGAGCCTGCAGACCACGGCGCGCTATGACGACCGCGGCATCATGGGCTCGGGCAAGTGGTTCGGCATCCCGAACTACGCCGAGTACGTCATGGTCTACTACAACAAGGACGCTTTCGAGAAGCAGGGCGTCGCGGTGCCCACGACGTTCGACGAGTTCACCGCCGCCCTGGACAAGTTCGTCAAGGCGGGCATCACGCCGATCTCGGTCGGCGGCGCCGAGTACCCCGCCCAGCAGATCATGTACCAGCTGGCCCTCAGCAAGGCGCAGCGTCCCTGGGTGGACGCGTTCCAGTTGTACAAGGGCAAGGCCGACTTCCACGGTCCTGAGTGGACCTACGGCGCCACCGCCTTCGCCGACTGGGTGAAGAAGGGCTACATCGGCAAGGACTCCGCGGGGATCAAGGCCGAGGACATGGGCGTGGCGTTCATGTCGGGCAAGTACCCGATCATGATCTCCGGGAGCTGGTGGTACGGCCGGGTGAGCGCCGAGGTCAAGGACTTCAAGTGGGGCACGTTCCTGTGGCCGGGCAACCAGATGAGCGCCGGTTCCAGCGGCAACCTGTGGGTCGTGCCGGAGAAGTCGGAGAACAAGGACCTTGCCTACGACTTCATCGACGTCACCATGCAGAAGGACATCCAGAACAAGCTCGGCAACGCGGGCGGCGTGCCGGTGGCCGCCGACCCCTCGACGATCACCGACGAGAAGAACAAGGAACTGATCGAGAACTTCAACAAGCTGTCCGCGCAGGACGGGCTGGCCTTCTACCCCGACTGGCCAGCGCCCGGCTACTACGACGTGATGGTCGCCGGGGTGCAGGAGCTGATCAACGGGCGCAAGACGCCGGCCCAGGTGCTGGACGAGCTGGCGGAGCCGTACAACGACAACCTCGCCGACATCGGCGGTTGAGCCGTCCGCACCGAATAAATCATGGTAAAGCCGGATCAGACCGGAACATCGTGCGCGTAGAGGAGGGACGGCAGGCCCCGCGGCCGTCAGGCGGCGGGGCCGGGGCCGAGCTATAGATGGCAGTACACGCTCCGGCGGCGCGGCCCGCGAGGGCCCGGGCGCCCGAGGCCGTCCCACGCCCCCGCAGGAGCGCCGGGTACTGGGTCTACCTGGCGCCCAGCGCGGTGCTCTTCCTCGCGGTCATCGTCGTGCCGTTCCTGATGAACGTCGGCGCGAGCTTCACCAGGTGGAGCGGCGTCGGCACGCCGAGATGGGCCGGGCTCGACAACTACCGGCGGCTGCTGCGGGACGAGACCTTCTGGGCCTCCTTCCAGCACAACGTCGCGCTGATCGTCGCCATGGCGATCGTCCCCACCTTCGTCGGCCTGGTCCTGGCCGCCGCGCTGTTCGACTACATCGGCAAGCGCTTCGGCGCCCGGACGGCGAGCGCGCTGCGGGCCGCGTACTACCTGCCGCAGGTGCTGCCCGTGGCCGTCGCCGGCGTCGTGTGGGGCTGGATGCTGCACCCCTCCTACGGCGCGCTCAACCAGGTGCTCGAAGCCGTCGGCCTCGGCTCGCTGGCGCAGAACTGGCTCGGCGACCCGGACGTCGCCCTCGCCTCGGTCATGGCGATCATGGTCTGGTTCCAGCTCGGCTACCCGGTCGTGATCTTCATGGCGGGGCTGCAGCGGGTCGACCCCGCGCTGTACGAGGCAGCGGAGATCGACGGGGCGTCCTGGTGGCGGCGCTTCTGGCACATCACCGTGCCGCAGATCAGGCCCGAGATCTTCGTGGTGCTGCTGACCTGCACCATCGCCGCGCTCAAGGTCTTCGGCCCGATCTTCGTGCTCACCCGGGGCGGCCCCGGCAAGGCGACGATCGTGCCGTCGTATTTCAGCTACCAGAACTTCTTCGAGAAATCGAACGTCGGCTACGGCTCCGCCATCGCCACCGTGCTCGCGGTCATCATCGTGGTCGTCACCTTCCTGTTCCTGCGCGTCCAGGAGCGCAAGCCATGACCTCCCTCTCGGTACGCCACGCGCGGTCGGCGCGGTCGGCCGGCCAGGCGCGCGGGCGGCTACCAGGCGCGGGCGCGGGCCGGTGGGCGGTGCTGGCCGCGCTGGTCGTCCTCGCCGTGGTGATGCTCCTGCCGTTCGTCATCGTCACGCTGAACGCCGTCAAGACCCCGGCCGAGTACTCCTCGGGCGGGCCGCTGAGCCTGCCGCACGGCGTCCACCTCGACGGCATCGTCGAGTTCTGGAATCGGGTGGACTTCGGGCGCAAGCTGCTCAACAGCCTGCTGATCAGCGCGGCCGTCGCCGTGCTGGCCGTCGTGCTGTCGGTGCTCAACGCCTACGCGCTGGGCATCGGCCGGGTGCGGGGCAGGCTGTGGATCCTCGTGCTGTTCCTGGTAGCCAACACCCTGCCGCAGGAGGCGCTGGCCTACCCGCTGTACTACCTGGCCAAGGCCGCCGGCCTGTACGACAGCCGGCTGGCCGTCATCGTCATCTTCACCGTCGTCCAGGCCGCGTTCGGCACCTACCTGCTGTCGGCCGTGCTCGGCGACTTCCCCAAGGAGATCATCGAGGCGGCGGCCATCGACGGCGCGAGCAGGTGGCGGATCCTGTGGGGCATCGTCGTGCCGATCAGCCGTCCCACGCTCAACGTACTGATGATCTTCTTCTTCATCTGGACCTGGAACGAGTTCTTCCTGCCGCTGATCTTCCTCATCTCCAACGACAACCAGACCGTGCCGGTCGCCCTCGGCGTGCTCCAGGGCGACAAGATGATGGACGCCACCATGTCCAGCGCCTCGGCCCTGCTGGGCATCGTCCCGGCCGTCGCGTTCTTCCTGATCTTCCAGCGCACGCTGACCCGAGGCGTCACGGTGGGCGCCATCAAGTGACCCGCCGCCGCCCCGGCGGCATCCCCACAACACCGCGTCAACCACCTGACCTGGAGGCGCCATGTCCCCCCGGCGACCGTTGTCACTGGCCGCCGTCTTCGGCCTGCTAACGACGCTGCTGGCGGCCCCCGCCGCCGCGGCCGAAGACCTGCCCTTCCGCGACCCCTCCCTGCCGCTGAACCAGCGCGTCGAGGACCTGCTCGGCCGGCTCACCCTCGACGAGAAGGTGTCGCTGCTGCACCAGTCTCAGCCGGCCATCCCGCGCCTCGGCGTGCCGTACCACAAGAACGGCACCGAGGTCCTGCACGGCGTGGCCTGGACCAACAACGCGAACGACAACTGGAGCCAGACCTTCGCGAGCGGGACGGTCTTCCCGCAGGCCGTCGGCCTGGCCAGCACCTGGGACCCAGAGCTGGTCAAGAGGGTCGGCTCGGCCGTCGGCGACGAGGTGCGCGGCTACAACTCCGCCGACCCGGTGGCCTGGGGCACCCAGGTGTGGGCGCCGGTGGTCAACCTGCTGCGCGACCCGCGCTGGGGCCGCAACGAGGAGGGCTACTCCGAGGATCCGCTGCTCACCGGGGCGATCTCCGTCGCCTACGGCAAGGGGCTCTCCGGCGACGACCCGCTCTACCTGAAGACGGCTCCCGTGCTCAAGCACTACCTGGCCAACAACAACGAGTACCAGCGCAGCCTCACCTCCTCCCACCTGCCGCCGAGGGTCAAGCACGAGTACGACGAGGCGGCGTTCAAGCCGGCGATCTCCGCCGACGCGGCCACCGGCGTCATGGGGTCCTACAACCTGGTCAACGGGCGGCCCAACACCGTCAATCCCGACATCGGCGGCCTGGTGCGCGGCTGGACCTCCAAAGAGCTGTACAACGTCAGCGACGCCTGGGCCCCGCACGCGCTCACCGACCCCGAGCACTACTTCGACAACGAGACCGAGGCGTTCGCGGCCGCGCTCAAGGCGGGCATCGACAGCTTCACCGTGGACGACAACAACCCGGCCGTGATGACCGGGCTCATCAAGGACGCCCTCGCCAAGGGGCTGCTGACCGAGGCCGACGTCGACCGGTCGGTGCACCACGCGCTGTCGGTCAGGTTCCGGCTCGGCCAGTTCGACCCGGACGGCGGGCCGTACGCCAAGATCACCAAGGACGTCGTCAACAGCCCGGCCAACCGGAAACTCAACCGCGAGACCGCGGGCAAGGCCATGGTGCTGCTGGAGAACTCCGCCAAGGTCCTCCCGCTCGACCCCGCCCGCACCAAGAAGGTCGCCGTCATCGGGCCGCTGCACGACACGCTGCTCAGCGACTGGTACGGCGGCAAGATGCCGTACAAGGTGACCCCGCTGGCCGGCGTCAAGGAGCGGCTCGGCTCCGGCGCGACCGTGACCGGCGCCGACGCGCTCGACCGGGTCGCCTTCAAGGACGTCGAGACCGGCAAGTACATCACCGTGACCGGGGACTCCGCCGCGGTCACCGAGTCCGACACGACGCCGACGGCCGCCTCGCAGTTCGACCTCACCGACTGGACCGACGGCGTGACCACCCTGCGCAACGCCGGCAACGGCAAGATGCTCACCGGAAACTGGGGCACCTTCCTCGCCAACTCCGACAACCCCGGCGGCTGGTTCGTCCAGCAGCAGTTCAAGCTGGAGAAGCAGGCCGACGGCGCCTACCTCATCAAGTACGTCGGCTACGAGATCAACGAGAGCTGGTGGTCGCCCGCCGACCCGTACGTCACCGTCGACGCCGACGGCACGCTGAGGATGGGCGCCAAGGCCGACGCCGCCCGCTTCGCCAAGGAGGTGCTCACCAGCGGCGCGGACACCGCCGCCGCCCAGGCCAAGGCCGCCGACGCGGCGGTCGTCGTGGTCGGCAGCGACCCGTTCGTGGCGGGACGGGAGAACCACGACCGCACCGGGCTGGCCCTCGGCGAAAGCCAGCAGGACCTCATCGCGGCCGTCACCAAGGCCAACCGCAACACCGTGGTCGTCCTCACCGACAGCTACCCCACCACCATGCCGAAGGTCGCCGGCAAGGTCGGCTCGCTGCTGTGGACCACCCACGCCGGCGCCGAGACCGGCCACGCCCTCGCCGATGTGATCTTCGGCGACGTCAACCCGGCCGGGCGGCTCACCCAGACCTGGTACAAGTCGGAGGCCGGCCTGCCGAGCATCCTCGACTACGACATCACCAAGACCGGACACACCTACCTGTACTACAAGGGCTCCCCGCTGTACGCGTTCGGCCACGGGCTCAGCTACACGACCTTCGGCTACCAGGGACTGAAGCTGAACTCCGGTTCGGTCAGGCCGGACGGCACGGTCACCGCGACCGTCAAGGTCACCAACACCGGCGGGCGGGCGGGCGACGAGGTCGTCCAGCTGTACACCCACCAGCGCGCCTCCCGGGTGACCCAGCCGGTCAAACAGCTGCGCGCCTTCCAGCGCGTCCACCTCGCCGCGGGCCAGACCAAGACGGTGACCCTCTCCTTCAAGGCCGCCGACCTGGCGCTGTGGGACGTCACCCGGAACAGGTGGACGGTGGAGAAGGCCGCGCACGACGTCATGGTGGGAAGTTCGTCGAGCGCCGTCCGCCAGCGCACCACGCTCGACGCGCTGGGCGAGAAGATCCCGCGCCGCGACCTGTTCACCACCACCCGCGCCGCCGACTTCGACGACTACTCGGGCGTGGAGCTCGTGGACGAGACCAAGGCGTCCGGAGACGCCGTCGGCAGGACCGACGCCGGCGACTGGATCGCCTTCAAGGACGCGGACCTGCGCTCCGGCGCCACCGGGCTCACCGCCGGAGTGGCCGGCCCCGCCGCCGGGAAGATCGAGGTGCGCCTCGACTCACCCACAGGAAAGCTCCTCGGCACCCTGCAGACCCCGTCCACCGGAAGCGTCTACACCTACGCCACCGCCACGACCCGCCTGACGAAGGCGGGCGGCGTCCACACCCTCTACCTCGTCTTCACCGGCGACCTCCGCGTCAGGGACTTCAGCCTGACCAGGTGATCCGCCGCCGGCGATGCCGGACGGACAGAAGCCCCTGGGGGATGCGGGTCTCGACCGACATGCAACCTTCAGGGGCTTCGCCGGCGAATGAAGCGGCATGCTTCCATGTGATCACCTTGCGATCACTCGCATCGGGCGGAAAATGGTGAATTGAGACGCTTCGGTTAATTGGGGTAAATCAGCGGATATGTGAAGCTGTGGCAGGTATCACATGTCTGAGGTTCACGAACTGCGCAATATCGTGATGTGGAGATACATGCCAGGCGGGTATGGATTTGTAACTTGCGGCAGTATGCCTTGACCCGGGAGACTCCGTGTGAGCCGACGACACCGGGGAGAACGGCGAAAAGGCCATTACTCCATCGAGGCGCGCAGGCTCAGGCGCCTGGCATGTGCTGAGGATTCTGATCCGACGGGAGGGGCACATATGCGACGATGCTCTGCCGTCGCCCTCGTCGGCCTGGTTATGGTGCTCCTGTCCGGGCCCTTCGAAGTCGTGATGGCGCGTGCCGACGCGCTGGTCGGTACGCACCAGGCCGGCGCGCGGATTCCCGTGGCACGGCACTCGGCCGGTCGGGCTCCCTCTCAAAAGCAACTCAGGGCCGCACTGCTCAGAACCTCGGACCTGCCACGTGGGTTCAGGGAGGTGGCGGTGGACTCCGGATCCATAGATGGTATGGAGAAAGGGTGCCCGCCTCTTGGAGCCGAGCCTGCCGGTCTTGTCACCGGTGAGGCCCACCGAATCCTGGCCGATCCCCGGAAGCCGGAAGTGGTCGGTGAGACGCTCGCCCAGATGAGCCCCGCGGTCGCGCGTAAGACCTTCACGCAGTTCTCCCGCATAGCCGCACAGTGTCGCTCGTTCTCGTTCCAGAGCAGTCTCATGGGCATCGTCTCGGTCACCATAAGTCCCTTGAAGATGCGCAGATTAGGCGCCGGAACGGCTGCCATGCGCGTCAAAGCCGATGTCGGTGACAGCGATCCCATCTACGTGAACTCCGTGCTCGTCCGCTACAACGGCACGTTGATATTCCTGGAGCACGTGACACGCCGGCCGGTCAATAGGAAGATCACTGAGAAGTACGTCACCCTGGCGTACAAGAAGGTCCGCAGCCGCTGGTGACGCACCGCTGCGAACACCGGATCTCCGCGGGACGTGCATGACCATATGGCGTCTGGCGGCCAGGGCGATGACCTGGATCACCCGCATGGCCGATCGCGCCGTGCCGAGAATCCGTTCCGGACTTCGTGACGCCTTCAGCCGGACGTCGAGCCAGGTGCTCCGCCACCTTGATGCCATGCGAGGCGCATGCGCATCGTGGAACGTGCGGGTGTCGGCACGATCGGCCGCGATCGGGGCATGGGCGCGGCGCGGTCTTCGCGGCGGCTGGAGAAGGGCGAGGGCGCCGATCGCAGCGCTCCGACGACGACGGCTGGTCTGGTCCGGCTCGGAGAGGCCAAGGTATTTCGTCACCTCGGTGATGCTCGGCGGAGTACTGGCGGGCATGTCCTACTCCATGTACGTCGCGACCGTGAGCCCGCCGAAGCCGCCGATAGTGGACGGTGCGGGCGAGCTCTACATTGACCGGCCCGGTGTCGCCGCCAGGTTAGCCGTGACGTTCTCGCCCGCCGACGTGAAAGCAGGACGCTCTCGCGTGCATATCGACAGCGTCTTCTTGCAGCGGAGGGCGGCCAAGCCGGTCAAGTGGGCCCTCGTGCTGTACGGCGATGCGGCGTTCGCCGATCCTCATGTGCCTGGAAGCACGGTCATACCACCAGGCGCGAAGATCGTGTCGGCGTGGGCCGGAGATCCGCCTTTCGCCGCCAATCCGCGGAAGAGGGTACAGGTCATCTCCGGCACAACGTATCCGGCCAATCTCGAAGGCCGGGCGGGTGCCGCGGCCATCAGCGGTTGGCTGCCCGTCGTGGTCGTGTCCCGATCCAGAGCGATATTCACCCTGGCCCTGCCTCGGTACGGCCGGGTCCACCTGTCGCCGTTGTTCGATTTCCCGAAGAAGCCGGGAGCCATCGACATCGGTATACCCGGTGAGTGGCGGCGGCCCGAACACTTCCAGGTCAACGTGGACGCGGGGAGCAACCCCGCCGGACAACGTATCGACCTGGCGTCTCCCGATGTGGCGGACCCTACCAAGCTCTCCTGGGAGAGCGGCGAATCCATACGGGCGGTGCTGCGCAGGACGGACCTGGACGAGGAGGCCCGGCAGCAGACCGTCAACTTCCTCCTTGGAGCCGTCGTCGGCGCGGGCGCGTCATCGGTGGTCGTCGCGCTGGAGAACCTGCTCAAAGCCTTACGGTGGACCGTCACAACCGGTTGAGCATGGCGAGCATGGCGCGGCTCTCCAGCGACGGCTCCACGGCCTCATTGACGTCCTGGAAAGTCGCCTGCACTTCGGCCCGGCCTCGTATGACGGAGACGAGGTCGATGAATTGCGTGATGTCCTGTTCCTTGGTGTTGACGACGACGGTGAAGCGATAGGCCACTACGCCGGGCAGCGAGGGAAGAGGGGAGATGGGTGCGAGGTCGACGTCGCGCAACTCGAGGGAGGAACGAAGCAGTTGCGTTATCAGGAGATCTTTGAGGCAGGACATCGCCTTTGCGCCCCGCAGGTCACGAAGGTCGGCGGCAGCCCGTTCCGGAGTGTCAACGAAGGTGACGCTCGCCTGGACGCGCCTGCCGTCGTCGTGGATGAACAGGGAGGAAAAGGCCCGCGCCGTCTCATGCTGTCTGGGCGGTGGGCCGCCAAGGCACGCGCTCAGAATCTTCTCGTCCTGTTCGGCCATCGGGTTGATCACGTATGGCAACCCCTGGTAGCCGCCACCGAGATCCTTCAACCGCAGCACCGCGGCCCTGGCCGCTTCTTGGTCGGCCTTCACGGGCGAAGCGGCGCTCGTTGTGGCCGAAGGGGAAGCGCTGCTCCTGTGCGTGGCGGTCGGCTGGGCCCCTCCGGAGGAACAGGCCGAGATCGCGATGACAAAGAATGCTGAAATAAGCAGTTTTGTCGCCATGTCATCTCCGAACGCAATCATGGCACGTCTGCCAGTTTTTCGATTCAGCAGCGATGATCACGGTGGCCCGTCTGATAGCCCAGACCACATCCGGACCATCGAAGCGGAGGAGTGGTGAGTCCAGGAGTGATGGTCGGGCGTTTTTCCTCCATGATGTGCGACGTCAGCCGAGCCGGCCAGTGGAAACGAGATATGCCAAGCCACTGATGGCCGGCGGCGGTTCATGAGCCGTGCACCTCCGAACGCGGCGCACGTGTCGGTTCCCATATGAAGCGATCCGGGGAAGGGCTCCGGCCTGAGGTGGACCGGCTTGCGTGGGACACAGGAATGCTCGTTGGCCGCAACCCAGCTGAGATTTCCCGATGGCGGAACGACCGGCGGCGTTGGGAGCTACCCCTGTGGGGCCATCGGGGCGAAGCCGAGATCGGCGAGCGCGGCCGTGCCGCGGGCGGCGTGGGCGCCGCCGGCGAGCACCAGCGTCCGCGCCGACTGATAGCGGCAGCCGGCGATGTCGAACGCGTCCGCCGTGGCGAGCAACCGCTCCTGGTCCTTGTCGAGCAGCGCCTGGGCTCGCTCCACGATGGCGGCGGCGACCGGGTTGCCGGCCGCGACGGTCCGGGCCTCGGCCAGCCGGTCGCCGGCTTCGGAGCTCCCGGCGAGCACGGCGGCCTCGGCGCGCAGCGCCACGTACCAGTGCAGCCAGATCCAGGTGACCCACTGCCACACCTCGCCGGGCTCGGGCGCCATCCGCTCCGATGCCTCCGGCGCCCGCCCACGGTGGAGCAGGAGCATCGCGTCGAAGACCGCCCCGTAGCCGCGGGTGTTCCCCGGCGAGGGGTCGAGCCGACTCAGCACCTCGCTCCATTCGCGCCAGGCGTCCTGGTCGTCGCGCATCCCGTGGATCATCGCCACCGCGGCCGCCGGCGGACCCAGGACGGACCTGGCGGGGGTGCCGGCCCGCTGCCACGCGTCGAGGAACCGGACGCCGCCCGCGAGCGTCTCCGCCACGTTGCCCGCCAGAGCCTCGGCCACAAGGAGCCGGCCCGTGGCGCGGTCGCCGACTTCCGCCAGCAGGGGATGTTCCGAGAGTCGCCGTGCCCACCGGCGGGCGCCCGGCAGGTCGCCGGTGCCGAGGCCGGCCTCGGCGGCCTCGCCGAGCGCCTCGATCAGCTCGTGCGTACCGGCGGGGGTGTCCGGTGTGGACGCAAGCAGCGTGATCCGGCGCCGGGCCGTGCCGGCGGCGGCGAACGTGTCACCGGCCCAGCTCTGGGCGCAGGTGAGCGTGTCGAGCGCGGCGGACTCGGCGAGCGGGTCACCCGTGCGGTGAGCGAGTTCGACCGCCCGTTCGGCGCGTGCGATCGTCAGGGGAACCGCGTCGTCGTCCAGGCCCGCGGCGGCGCCGACCTCGGTGAGCGCCCGCCCGGCCTCGGCCAGGGCCACCGCGGCCTGGGCGGCCGGGTCGTCGCCGCCCAGCTCCCGCGCCTGAGCGATGAGCGCGATCGCCTCTTCCCGCGGCGGCTGCCGTGTGAACTTGCCGGAGAACCGGTAGGCGTTGGAGGCGGCGGTCGCCAGGTCGGCGGCGGCGCCGGCGGTGTCGCCGGACCCGCGGGCGGTGTCCGCGGCCGCGCGGTGGAGGCGGTACATGTCGTCGCCATGCATCCGGCAGCCGGCCACGGCCGCGGCATGCCGGAGCATCGACGCGCCGGCGGCCGGGTCGTGGGCGAGCGCGGCGGCCTGCTCATAGCGCCCCTGGGACTCGCCGATCAGGCCACGAGCGAAGGTCAGCTCCGCCAGGTGCCGGGCGAGATCGTACGCGTCCGTGCGGTGGTCCGGCCGACCGGCCGCCCACGCCAGGGCCGCGCGCAGATCGTCCGCCACCGCGTCGAACCTGGTCCGCCGGTCCTCCCGCGCCGCCGCCGGCCCGGCGGCCTCTGCCAGGCACCAGCGAACGTGGCGGGACCGGGCGCCGACCAGCTCACCGGCCTCGGACAACCGCTCCATCCCGTACTGGCGGATGGTCTCGAGCGCCCGGTACTCCGTCCCGCCCGGGGACGCCGTCACCACCAGCAGACTCTGTTCGGCCAGCCGGGCCAGTCCTTCGGCGACGATGCCTTCCTCGCCGCCGGTGACCTCCGCCGCGGCCACGGCGGTGAACGGCGCCACGAAGACCGACACCCGGCGGAGCAGCGCCCGGTCGGCCGGCTCCAGCAGAGCGTGGCTCCAGTCCAGCGCCCCCCGCACCGAACGGTGCCGCTCATCGGCACGGGAGCCGCCGGTCAGCATCCGCAGCGGGTGGGACAGGGCGGCGGTGATGCCGTCCAGCCCGAGCGTGGCACACCGGGCGGCGGCCAGCTCGATCGCCAGCGCCATCCCGTCCAGCCGCTCGCACACCGAGGCGATCTGGTCGCGCAGCGCGGGGTCCGGCGACCGGCCCACCGCCGCCGCCCGCTCCATGAACAAGGTGACCGCGTCCGACTCGCCGGCGACGGACAGCGACAGCGGCGGGACCGGATACACCCGTTCGAACGGCACCATCAGCCGTGCCCGGCTGGTCGCCAGCACCGTCACCCGAGGGCACGTCGCCAGCAGCCGTTCGAGGAACAGCGCCACCCCGTCCGCCACGTGCTCGCAGTTGTCCAGCACCAGCAGCGCATGACGGTCGGCCAGCGCGGCGACCACGGACGCGGTCATGTCGCGGCCGGGTTGCTCGCCGAGGCCGAGCGCCCCGGCGACCGCGGTGGTGACCAGGTCCGGATCGGTGACCGGGACCAGGTCGGCGAACCACACCCCGTCGGAGTACGCGCCCGCCGCCTCCGCGGCCACCGCCAACGCCAACC
The DNA here is from genome assembly GCF_055586705.1 of Sphaerisporangium sp. NPDC049457. Taxonomy (NCBI): domain Bacteria; kingdom Bacillati; phylum Actinomycetota; class Actinomycetes; order Streptosporangiales; family Streptosporangiaceae; genus Sphaerisporangium; species Sphaerisporangium sp. NPDC049457. The sequence goes on from NZ_JBVJHR010000019.1 coordinate 122,189, forward strand.
GGGTCTTGCCCACTCCGCCGGGACCGACCGCGGTCACCTGACGGTGTGCCGTGATCATCTCCGTCAGCTCGACGCGCTCGCTCACCCGGCCGACGAACGAGGTCAGCGGACTCGGCAGAACCGGCGCCGGACGCGACGGACCGGCGCCGGCCGGCTCGGGCGGGCGCCGGGCGAGCGCCCGCCGATCAGGCACCTCCAGCTTGCGCAGCAGCGAGGAGACGTGACTCTCCACGGTACGCACCGAGATGCACAGCCGCGCCGCGATCTCGGCGTTGCTGAGATGGGCGCCGACCAGTTCCAGCACCTCGGCTTCCCGAGGCGAGATCTCCACTGCTGTCACCACTGTCACAGTTTCCCGCATCCTGTCCCCATGTCATCAGAGATGACCATCGTGCGTGATCCGTGCCGCCGATCCGTGGTCGGTTCCGTGATCACCACGGATGTGGACCCGCCGGGCCGCGAGACAAGCTGTGAGCACGTGAACAGCGGGTCGATGTGACCCACGACCGCAGGAGCGACCATGACCGGCTCTTCCACCCAGGGGATCAAGACCGTGCTGCACCCCGTGTCCGACCTGGCCAAGGCCAAGGCGGTGTACGCGGCTCTGCTCGGCGTCCCGCCGCAGACCGACTCGCCGTACTACGTCGGCTTCGAGGTCGAAGGTCAGCACATCGGACTGGTGCCGGACGGCGGACCGCAGGGCATGACCTCGCCGGTGGCCTACTGGCACGTGAACGACATCGAGGCGAAGCTCGCCGAGCTGTCCGCGGCGGGAGCCGCCATGAAGGAGGCCGCGCACGAGGTCGGCGGTGGCCGCCTGGTGGCCACCGTCACCGACCCCGACGGCAACGTCCTCGGGCTCATCCAGGACCGATGAGCGCCGGCCCGCCCTGCCACGCCATGCCCGCCGCGTAGCGGCCGCCGACAAGACGACGAACCCCCCTCGCACAAAGGACCTGCCATGACCTCCTTCGCATCCATCACCCTGGAAGTCGCCGACCCCGCGGCCGCTGACGCCTTCTACGACGCCTTCGGCCTGGGCTCCTACGTGAACGTACGCGCCTCGGACGCGCCGGCGATCGGCTTCCGCGGGTTCGCGCTGTCACTCGTGGCGTCCCAGCCGGGCGACGTCGACGCCCTCATCGCCGCCGCCGTCGACGCCGGCGCCACGACGCTGAAGCCCGCCACGAAGGGGTTCTGGGGCTACGGCGGCGTCGTGCTCGCTCCGGACGGAACCATCTGCAAGGTCGCGACCTCCAAGAAGAAGGACACCGGCCCCGCCGCCCGGCGCATCGACCAGGTCGCGCTGCTGCTGGGAGTGGCGGACGTCAAGGCGAGCAAGCGCTTCTACGTGGAACGCGGCCTGGCCGTGGCGAAGAGCTTCGGCGGCAAGTACGTCGAGTTCGACACCCCGTCGTCGGCCGTCACGCTGGCGCTCTACCCGCACCGCGCCCTCGCCAAGGACGTCGGCGTCCCCCAGGAGCGCACCGGATCGCACGGCATCGTCATGGCCGGCGACGCCGGGCCGTTCACCGACCCGGACGGGTACCTGTGGGAGGCCGCGTCCATCTGAGGGCGCCGGCCTCGAAGAGCGGACCACCAGGTCCGCTTCCCAAGATCCCCGAAGTTGAGATCCTCAAGGAGAGAACCGCCATGAGCAGCACCGAGAGCAGCGCCTACCAGGGATTCACGGCCGAGGAGCGGGCCGCGATGAAGGACCACGCCCAGGAGCAGAAGAAGGCGGCGCGCCGGAGCTCACGTGCCGACAAGGCGGCGCAGGAACAGCGGGACGTACTCGCGAAGATCGCCGAGTTGGACGAATCGGACCGCGTCCTGGCCGAGCGCGTCCATGCCGTCATCACCGCCGGCGCCCCGGGCCTCGCGCCGAAGCTCTGGTATGGGATGCCCGCCTACGCGCTGGACGGCAAGATCGTGTGCCACTTCCAGAGCGCGGCCAAGTTCAAGACGCGCTACGCGACGCTCGGGTTCAGCGACCAGGCGAACCTCGACGACGGCACGATGTGGCCCACCGCTTTCGCCCTGACCGAGATGACGGCCGAGGTGGAGGCGCGGATCAGCGCGCTGGTGAAGCAGGCGGTCAGCTGAGGTGCGAATATGCGCACTGAAGTGAGTCAATCTCGGGATGCCCCCCTGCTCCGGCCACCGGCGGCGCCCTTCGGCCGCTCAGCGGGCCGGAAGGGCGCCGCTGTCAGCTCCTGCGAATCCCGCAACGGTTGACAGCGTGGTGGGCGAGTGCGAAGAAGCTCAATGTGAACCGTAGTCGTCTTGTCATCGCGTTCGCCTTATGCGGCGTCTTATCCGCCTGCCAGGGCGGTACGAAGCAGACCGGCTCGCAGGAAACGGCCATGGCCTCCCCGCCTGGAGCGGCCTCCAAGAAACCCGGCAAGCCGGCCACGGTGGTGTCGACCGAGGTCGTGGACGAGCGGACCGACAAGCTCACCATCGAGTCCGCCGCCACCGGCGGCCGGCGCTCGGTGTGGGTGGTGCGACCGGCGGCCTGGAAGAAGGGCTCCACCGGCTGGCGGGCGCTGTACATGCTGCACGGCTGCTGCGCGGGCGGCGGATGGGACTGGCTCGCGAGCGGCGAGGTCAAGGCCATGACCGCCGGCCTCGACGCCGTCGTCATCGTCCCGGAGGGCGGCATCATGGGCTGGTACACCGACTGGCGCAACGGCCCCGCCTGGGAGACCTTCCACACCTCAGAGGTGCCCGCCCTGGTCGAGCCGAGATACGGCGTCGGGAAGCGCCGGGCCATCGTGGGGTTCTCCATGGGCGGCTTCGGCGCGTTCGGCTACGCGGCCCGCCACCCCGGCATGTTCGAGGCCGCCGCCTCGCTCTCGGGCGTGCTGGACATCCGCGAGGACGTGCCCGGCTACCGCGCCTTCTTCGAGCAGTACGGCCAGAGCACCGAGGACGTCTGGGGCGACCCGGGCGCCTGGCCCGCGTACAACCCCGCCGACCAGGCCGCCCGCCTCAAAGGCGTCCGCTTGTACCTCTCCAGCGGCAACGGCGAGCCCGGCCCCCTCGACCCCGGCCAGGGCGTCCACGACGGCATCGAGGCCGGCATCCTCCGCCAGAACGAGAACTTCGCCAAGGCCGCCGAGAAGGCACGCCTCACCATGACCAAGGACTTCTACGGCAACGGCACCCACACCTGGCCCTACTGGACCCGCTCCCTCCAAGAAGCCCTCCCCATCCTCCTCCCCTAACCCCCAGGTCAAAGCCCATCCACCCCTCTTACCAGACGGTCCGTGGACGCCGTGCGGCCGGCTCATGAGCAGTCGCAGTCACGCAGCACTTCATTGACACGAACGTCGTTGTCCACTTCGGGACACTCCAGCCGCCGGACTGCCGGACGAGATGGTCGTCAGCGTCGGCACTCTTGCTGAACTGTCAGCGGGCCCCCATCATACGGACGAACCTCTGGAAGCCTCTCGCCGCATGAGCGTGCTGCAAAAGCTACAGCTCGGAGTCCGTACCAAACCTCTCCGCCACGTCGGGGAATTCTTTCTGAAGCAATGCCAGCACGTGTCGTTCGAGGTCAGGGAGGTTGGTGTCCGCGACCTCCCAAATGATCAGCCAGTCCAAGCTGAAGTAAGCATGAACCGCCTGGTTGCGGAAGCCGCGGATCTGCCGCCAGGGGATCTCCGGAAGCTGATCACGGACGTCATCGCCTAGACACGCTGCCGCTTCTCCAACGACCATCAGTTGTCTGAGAACGGCATTGCGTAGTATTTCGTCGTCGCCCCACTCATGCCCCCTGTCGTCCAGCCACCGTTTCACGGTCCTGGCGGCCTCTACGATGTCCGCGAGATACAGCGGGTCGCGATGAGGATCACGCGGCATACAGAACCTCGGCGTCGCCGAGCACCCGGTCACGGATGGCCCAGTGCAGGCCGTCCTTGGACACCAGATCCACTGGGTGGCCCAGCAGCGACTCCAATTCCTCTTGAAGGCCGAAGAAAGCCAACCCCCTCACCGTATGAGGACCGCGCACGTAGAGCAGGTCGACGTCACTGTCCGGGCCGGCTTCGCCTCGGGCGGTAGATCCGAACACGGTGAGTTCGACCACGCCGTACTTGGTGCACAGCTCTGCGATGGCAGGGCGGAACCTCTCAAGGTCCTCCAGGGTCATGCTCTCATTGTGCCAAAGGGGACTCTCCGGACTGCGGTCACAAGCTTGGCGTGTCTGTGAGTCCACGACTCCAACGCCGTGGCGCCTCGGCCGGTCGGCGAAAGGATTGCCTCCGCGATACGCGCTCTTGTCCGCCATCCGATCCCAGACTCCTGATTCGGCGATCCTGCCCAGCTTCCGCCAAGCGGCTTCGAAAGCATCGCCATGTGCCGGTGAATCCATGTCTTCCACAACTCACCCCTCGGGTTCGGTCGTCTAACCGATGTCAACTCATAGTAATGGATTCATGGCTGACCGTGTTGGCCGGCGGGCGTGACGGGGTACGGCGAAGCGGCGCCGCCGTCGCCGAGCCCTCTGGCGGTCAAGCGGTGCTTGGGGCCGGCCGGGAGTCGCGGTGCGTGTGGGGCGGCGGGTTCACAGGGCCCCGGCGTCTTTGGCGGTGTAGACGGTGGGATAGATGGGCCGGAAGCCGAGCTCGCGGCGGATCTTGGCGGTGTCGGCGATGCCTTCCCAGGGATCGTCGAGTGTCCGGCTCGCCGCCTCCTCGGCGATCGGTTCACGGTTGAGGTTGAGTAGTTCAAGGGCGCTGACAGGCGCGTCATCGGCGACGTTGAACATCTCGCCGTCCACCCCGTTCGCCTGGACGGCTCGTAGCAGGGCTTGGCCGACGTCGGCGTGGTGCACCAGATGCAGGCGCTTGTGCAGTGGCCAGTCACGTGCCCACAACAGCGATTCGGCCAGATGTGGATCGCCCTCGCCGTAGACGAACGCCAAACGGGCGATGCGCAGCGGCAACCCCTCGGCTTGGTGAAGTCGCAGGAGAGCCCTTTCGGCCGCCGCCTTGCTCCTCGGATAGGCCCGTCCGGGCGGAGCAGGCTGGTCCCCCTCTGACGCCGGACGACCGTGGCCAGGGCCGTAGACCAGGGTGGTACTGGCATAGACGAACCGGGTGACGCCGGCTCGAAGGGCGGACTCGGCCAACTCGACCGTCGCGGTGTGGTTGACCGTGACCGCCTCCTCATCGGAGACGCCGCGAAACGCCGCACCCAGGTGAACGACCGCGTCGACGCCCTTGAGGGCCTTGTCCGGCGTGCCGGTGTCACGCAGGTCGCCGACGACGATCTGGGCGCCGAGCCGGCCTAGGACCTCGGCCCGAACCGGGTCACGGACAAGTACGCGGACGGACTCTGCCTGTTGGAGCAGGCGAGGGACGAACCGGCTGCCGACTCGACCGGTCGCGCCGGTCACCAGGATGGTCATGGCGGGACTCCTGAAGCTGGATCCACTGTCGGCTCGACGATAGCAGAAGCTTGGATGTATCAAACCTTTTGATCAATCCAATATTCTGATCCGTGCGAGGGACGTACCATGGCCGCCATGGAACGACGCGGTCCTGATCAGGACGAACAGCTCAAGTCCGAGATCTGGAAAGCGCTGTACAAGTTCTTCCTGGACGAACACGAGCGCCACCTGGAGTCTGTCGCCGACCTCGGCGTAAGCCCCGGAGACCTCAAGGCGCTCATGCGACTGGTCCCGGGCCGCCGTGAGCCGATGCGCGCGCTGGCCGACATGTGGCGTTGCGACGCCTCGACCGTCACCTGGATCGTCGACCGGCTGGAGAAGCAAGGTCTGGTCGAGCGCCAAGCCCACGAGAGCGACAGACGCGTGAAGGTCGTCGTTCTGAGTCGTCGTGGCAGGGAGCTGCGAACGCAGCTTCTCGACCGCTTCTACCAGCCGCCCGCCGTCCTTTCGAAGCTGTCGCACGCCGACCTGAAGACGCTCCATCAGCTGTCCACGCAGCTACACCCAGAAGCCACCTGAACGGCCGGCCGGGTAGCGCCTCCAACGAGCTTCTGCCAACGGCCGGTCACACCAAAGATCCTGGCGGCGCCAGCCACTTCACCGGTTGCCCGGTGACCTTCGCGATGGTCTCGTAGTCGCGGTCGTAGTGCAGGACGGTCAGCCCGCTGAGCTCCGCGGTCGCCGCCACCAGCAGATCCACCGGGCTGGCACACCGGTGCTGTCCTTGTTTTGTCAGCAACTCCTGGATGTCGGCCGCCCGCTGGAAGGTGCGGTCCGGCATCGGGATCCAGTAGTACTCGTCATGCGATTTGCCGAGCGCCGACGTTCTGTCGGCGAAAGGACCTGGCACTAAGCAGCAGTTCCAGTTCGATGATCGGGCACAGGCCGATCTGGCCGCTTCTCAGCGTCTCCTGCCACTTCTCCCGGAGATCCTTCTGTCGTTCCAGACGCGCAAGCGCACTGGTGTCGATCAGATACCGGGGCATGGCCGCCTCGGTAGTTTCTCTTGTCCATCAGCCACTCCAGGTCGAGTGCACCTGATTCCGCCGGCTCCGCGAACCGGTCGAAGGCGTCCGCCCTTCGGCGCTGGTCTGCGGTCGCCTCCAGCAGGAGGGCGTTGACCGCTTCTTCCTGGCTTGACGTGTGGTACATCTCCATGGCCGCGGCAAGGACCGCATCGTCCACATTGATCGCTATCTTCGCCATCGTGCTACTGAGCCTCGGGGGATCGCCTGGAGTCTACCGAGCAATACGCGTCCATCCGGTGACCGTCCGTAGTAAATATCATGTCAACGAAAGGTAATTGATCAGATCCACTCTGTGATGGCGGTTCAAGAAATCATGCAGGGCGAACCGTGGCCGGCGCCTCGCCGTGGAGGGTGCACCAGGTGATCTTGCCGCCGGTTGGGGGGTACCGGTGGCCCCAGGTGGTCGCGAGGGCGTTCACGAGGCGCAGGCCGCGGCCGCCTTCGTCGTCCGGCTCGGGCGATCTCATGACGGGGGGCGTGCGATCGGCGTCCCAGACTTCCAGAATCACTCGGGTGTCCTGCCGGTGGAGGTCCACCCAGATGATCTGGACGCTGCCGTGGGCCGGTCCGCCGTGCCGGGTGAGCTCCTGACTGGCCTTGATCGCGTTGGTGGTCAGCTCGGAGATGAGCAGTTCGGCCGTGTCGATCAGGTCGCGCCTGTGCCAATCCGACAGCACGCCACGGACGTGACGCCGCGCCTGGGACACCGCCGTGGGGTGTGCCAGGAGTTCCAGGTACTGCCGTCGTCTTGTCGTGCCGGTGGTCATGGAATCCTCGCATTCGCCGAGCGTGCCGGCTCGTTCCGGTCGCTCGGACGGTCATCGTGAGTCGGGTGGCACATTGCGATACGTGCCGCTTTCCGGATGCGTCCACGGAGTCGCCATTTCTCGCCCCCAGCCTGGAGTCATCGCGTTACGCTTGGTAGCAAATTGACTACGGAATGACTTCAGAGTTGTTCTGACGTCGATGAGTCCGGTCTGGCCAGGTGTCGCGAGGGGACCTCATGACCAAGATGATCGACATCGACCCCGAGGAGTCGCCGCGCGCGCGGTTCGCGTACGAGCTGCGCCGCCACCGGCTGGCGGCGCGCCTCACCCAGAAGCAACTGGCCCGGCGCATCGGGTTCTCCACCAGCGCCGTCGCGATGGTGGAGACGTCCAAGTTCCGGCCGTCGGAGCACTTCGCCCAGCTCTGCGACCAGGTCTTCGGCCTGGACGGCGTCATGGCCCGCCTCTACGCCGAGGTCTGGCCGCCGCCACCCCCCGTCCCCGCCCACTTCCGCGACTGGGCGATAGAAGAGCAGAGAGCCACCGCATTGCGGCTGTGGTCGCCTCTCCTCATTCCCGGCATTCTCCAGACCGAGGCCTTCGCCCGGCGGATCTTCGAGCGGGAGCCCGGCCTCACCGGTGAGCAGATAGAGGAGCGTCTCGCCGGCCGTATGCAGCGCAGGTCGATCTTCTCGCGCACCGATCCTCCCGCTGTCATGTGCCTGATCGACGAGGGCGTTCTCCACCGCCCCGTCGGCGGTCCTGAGATCATGCGCGAACAACTCGAATACCTGGTGGAGATGGCGCGTCGCCCGAGGGTCACCATCCAGATCGTCCCTTATAGCGCGGAGGCCCTATCCGGCCTGATCGGTGCCTACGCCATTGCCGAAATGCGGGGAAACGCGTATACGGTGCGAGTGGAGTCCCAACCCCGAGGGCGGACGATAACCGACAGAAGCACGATCACCGAGATCATCGATCGCTATGACGCCGTCCGGGCGGACGCTTATCCGCAGCACCTGTCCTGCCAGATCATCGAGGAAGTGGTGAAGCAGAAATGGACCTGAGCGGAGCGCGTTGGCGGAAGTCGACATGGTCGGGCGGGGACGGCGGTGAGTGTGTCGAGGTGGCCGGCGGGTTGGTCGGCGTTGTGGCGGTCCGGGACTCGAAGGATCCTCATGGGCCCGTGCTGGTCTGCGGCGCCGACGAGTGGCGGGCGTTCCTCGGCGGCGTGAGAGGCGAAACGTTCGGCCGCTGACGCCGGGATGGATGGTCCGAGCCCCAGGCGCCTGCGCGGGTGACCTGGGGCTGCGCGTAGCGAGGGTCAGCGGCGGGTGAAGCGGTGGGTCGTCCGGCCCGGTTCGCCGTTGACCTCGCTCGCGGGGATGTCGGCGAGGACGCGCTTCACCTTGCCCTTCAGGTCGACCACCACGATCTGCTGGGGGTTCTTCGTCTTGTCGTGGTACATGACGTGGGCGTCGTTGAACCAGCCGATGGTGGTGAAGGTCTTCGGCACCGAGAAGGACGCGCGACGGCGGCCGGTGGCGAGGTCCCACACGCACATGGTCGCGTAGACGTCCGGGCAGGTAGTGAGGAATGACTTCCCGGCCGGAGAGATGGGGCTCTCGGTTCCGTACGCCTCCCCGGTTCCAGGGATGGTGCGGACGGTCTTCCCGCGCAGGTCGAAGAAGCGTAGCCCGGCCTTCGGGCCGGTTCCGTAGTACTGCGCGACGGTGGTCTCGCCCGGCGCCCACACGAACGGCGCGCCGATGCCTCCTTGGGCGTCGGCGGTGACGAGGGTGGCCTTGGCGGCGGCGACGTCCACGATGGCGAAGCCGACGGGCTTCCTTCCCTCGGGAGTCGGCTCGAAGGTCGTCAGCAGCAGCCTGCGGGCGTCGGACGACCAGAAGGCGTTGAAGTTCTGCAGCCGCTTCTCGGTCAACTGGACGACGAACTGCCGGTCGGTGCCCCGCTCGATCAGCCGGACGAAGTCGGTCGTCCCGGGGATGGAGTCCTTCAGCCAGGGCACCACGGCGGTCCACCTGCCGTCGGGGGAGGTGAGGGGCTCCTGGAAGGGGGCCTCGGACTCGAAACGGCCGGACTCCGGGTCCCGCTGGTAGACCTTCGACTCCTTGCGGCTGGTGTACATGTACGTCGTCAGGCGCACCGGGTCCGTGGCGTTCTCGTGCAGCGTGGTCTTGACGCCAGGCAGCCGCACGTCGACGGTCTTCGCAGCCGGAGCGGCGGTGACCTCCGCGACGGGCCTGGCCGGTCCGGCGGTCGTCCGCGGCGACGCGGTGGCCGGGCCGGCGACGTCGTGCCGGGTCAGCCCGTACACCACGGCCGCCGAGGTCAGCCCGAGCGCCACTGCCCCCGCCGCCACCCAGAGCGCCCGCAGGCGCCTGGCGGCGCCGCCGCCGGGCACCGTGGTGACGTCGTTGAGGGTGGGCGTGGACGGGGGTGTCGCGCCAGGCCCGAAGGCGGGTGCCGCGCCGGGCACGGAGGCGGCGGCGGGCGTCGCGGCGCCTGAGGCAGTGCCGGAACCGTTGCCGGTGCCGGGTCCGCCGGCGCCCGCGGCGACGGCCGAGCCGGCGGAGAGCAGGTCGGTGCCCGCGGGCCGTTCCCGCGCGCCGAGCAGGCGCATCAGCGCGCCCCTGGCGGTGGGACGCCGCGCCGGGTCCTTGGACAGGCAGTCGGCGATCAGCTCCCGCAGGTCGCCATGGAGGTCGCCGAGGTCGGGTTCGCGGTGCAGGATGCGGTTGACGACCGCCGGGAGGGAGTCCATGCCGAACGGCGGCCGCCCGGTCGCGGCGAACACCATCGTCGAGCCCCAGGCGAACAGGTCGGCCGGCGGCTCCACCGAGGCGTCCTCCAACTGCTCGGGGGCCATGTACGGTGGCGTGCCGACGACGCCCGAGCCGGTGGCGGAGGTGTCCAGCGCCCGCGCGATGCCGAAGTCGATCACCCGAGGGCCGTCCCGCCCGAGCAGCACGTTGCTCGGCTTGAAGTCGCGGTGCACCACTCCGGCGCGGTGGATGGCGGCGAGCGCGGTCATGGTGCCGACGGCGAGCCGCCGCAGCCGGGTGTCGCGCAGCGGCCCTTCGCCGTCGACGACCTGCTGGAGGGTGGGACCGTCGATGTACTCGCTGACGATGTACGGCCGGCCGTCCGCGGTGCCGCTCTCGACGACCTGGGCCGTGCAGAACGGCGCGACCCGCCGCAGGATCTCGGTCTCGCGCTGGAACCGTTCCGGCGCGGACACCTCTCCGGTCGAGCCCGCCAGGCCGTGGCGCAGCATCTTGACGGCGACCCGTTCGCCGGAGGGGGCCGTGCCGAGGAAGACCGAGCCCTGGCCGCCTTCACCGATGCGGCCGGTGAGCTCGTAGTCGCCCACGCGCGACGGGTCGCCGGGGCGCAGGGGAGCGGTGAAGGTCACGGTCCTACTTCCACCCGAACCGGAAGGAACCCAGCTTGGTGTCCTTCTTCGGGACATCGACCAGCGTCCGCTTCACCTTCCCGTGGAAATCGAGGACGACGTACTTCTTGTCGTCCTTGCGCTGGTCGTAGACGACCAGGTGGTGCTCGTCCCACCAGCCGTGCACGGAGAGGTCGTCCCACGCCGGGATGGTGGCCGTGCGGTTGCCGGAGGCGAGGTTCCACACGCAGATGGTGGCGGGCCCCTTGACGGACGGGCAGTAGGTGTAGAAGGAGGCGCCGGAGGGGGAGAAGATGCCCGGACCGGGGATCTGGCCCACCCACGGCAGCGTGCGCACGACGTTGCCGTTCAGGTCGCGGAAGCGCAGGCCGAATCTCGGCTTCTCCTTCTCGTACGCGCCGACGACGTAGGCGCCGTCGGGGCTCCAGTCGAAGTTGCCGTACCCGTCCCGCTGGTCGTCGGTCTTGACGATGGTGGCCTTGCGGGCGGCGACGTCCACCACCACGAACCCGGCGGGGTACTGGGTCTTCTTCTTCAGGTCGAAGTCGTAGAAGGTCAGCAGGAAGCGCTTGCTGTCTCTGCTCCAGACGCCCGACAGCCCGCGCAGTGGCTGTTTGAGCGTGTCGATGGAGAACTTCTCACCGGTCGTGCGGTTCTGGAAGACGATGTAGTCGTAGCTGGACGCCGCGAACTTCAGCCACGGGTTGAGCGCCGTCCACTTGCCGTCCGGTGACAGGGCCGGGTCGCCGAAGTCGGCGTTCTCGGCGATCTTGCGGAAGGTGTCGGTGCCGGGGTCGCGGACGTAGCTCCGCAGCCGCTTGCCCTTGATGTCCTGGAGGAAATAGGCGTTGAGCTGGAAGGGGTCCGCCGGGTTCTCGTGCAGCGCGGTCTTCAGGTCGGGAAGGACGATCTTCTTGGTGGCCGGCGGCGGCGGGCTGGGGGAGGCCTCGATGATCGAGGCCGACGGGGCGGGCACGGGCGTCGGGGTCGGCTGGGCCACGGGCGCAGCCACCGTCGTGGTCTTGGGCGTCAGCAGGTACACCGCGCCCCCGGAGGCGAGCGCGATGGCGAGGGCGCCGGCCACGAGCAGCGCCGTCCGGCCGCGGCGGCCGGTCCGTCCCGGCGGCGGCAGCGTCACGCGGGACGCCGGGTCGGGCGGCGGGGCCGCGCGCAGGTCGCCGGGCGCCCAGGGGGCCGCGTCCTGCGCGGCGGGGGCCGCGGGGCCGGCGTCGGCGGTGGCCAGGATCTGCGAGTGTCCGACCAGGCGGAGCAGGGCCTCCCCGGCCGCGGGCCGGCGCGAGGGGTCCTTGGACAGGCACTCGCCGACCAGGCTGAGCAGATCGCCTTCCAGGACGCTCAGGTCGGGCTCGTCGCGCAGGATCCTGTTGATCGTGGCCGACATGCTGCCGGCGTCGAACGGGTCGCGACCGGACGCGGCGAAGAGCATGGTCGCGCCCCAGGCGAACATGTCGGACGCGGGGCCGACGGGGGCGCCGTCGAGCTGCTCGGGCGTGAGGTACGCCGGGCTGCCGACCGAGCGCGTGGTGCTGGACACCCCGGCGTCCAGGGCCTCGGCGATGCCGAAGTCGATCACTCTGGGCCCGTCCGGGCCGAGCAGGACGCTGCGCGGGTTGAGCTCGCGGTGGGCGATGCCGGCCTGGTGGATGGCGACGAGCGCGGTCATCGTGCCGATGGCGAGCCGGTGCAGCGCCGGGCCGCGCAGCGGGCCGTCGTCCTCGACGGCCTGCTTGAGGGTGGGCCCGTCGATGTACTCGCTGACGACGTACGGGCGGTCGCCGGCCATGCCGGTCTCGATGACCTGCGCGGTGCAGAAGGCCGAGACCTGCCGCAACTCCTCGACCTTGGCGAGGAACCGATCGGCGCCGGTGAGGTCGTCGTGCAGCAGTTTGACCGCGACGTGCTCCTCGCCCGCTCGTTTCGCGAGGTAGACCGTGCTCTTACTCCCTTCGCCGAGCCGGCCGACGATGTGGTAGCCGCCTAACTCGCTTGGATCATCCGTGAGGAGGGGCGAAGCCTCCGGCATGTCGGGATTCTCCTTAGGAAAAGTCCGTCGGTAGATCGTCAATTATGCGTACGGCAAGCGACGGCCGGGAGGTTCTCATCGCTTTTGCCGGGCTTTCGACAGCCTCTCACGCTTGAGCGGCCAGTGGGATGCGCCGGAATGTGCGCTGTGGTGACGGAAGACGCGAGCCGGACGACCGTCCCGGACGATGATCTATGCGGGTGTCCGGCTCTCCCAGGACTCTTCAAGGGTGCGTACCGAAACAACCGGCTTTGCGGACTTCGTCGCACTTTCTGGGTACTTCGGGATAAAGCCGACTCGAAAGGAAGATCATGGCTAGATGCGAAGTATGCGGTAATGATTATGAGATGAGCTTCGAGGTGCACGCCATGGGCGGTGTGCACACCTATGACTGCTTCGAGTGCGCGATCCAAGGCATGGCGCCGATGTGCGAGCACTGCGGCTGCCGCATCATCGGTCACGGCGTCGAGGCGAGCGGCCATTGGTACTGCTGCGCCCACTGCGCGCGGGAGAAGGGCGTCTCGGACCTGGTCGACCACATCGGAGCCGCCTCCTCCCGGTGACCCGGTGACCCGGTGACGGCCGCCCGCGGCCGCCCTCGGGCCCGCCTCCGGCGACGGCGGGCCCGTCAGCGCACGTCAGAGGGAGCCCGCCACGCGGAGGGCTCCGCTCAGGTCGTTGGCCTTGGCGTCCCGGACGCCCACCGGCGCGAGCCTCAGCCCCCGTTCGATGGTGGCCAGGATCGAGGTGGTGTCGTAGACCGTGTGGTCCACGCCGGAGCGCCGCAGCGACCGGCCGATGACCAGCGCGGGGATGCGGGTGCCCGGCCCGAACCGGTCGAACGCGCCACGCGTGGCGCTGCCCTCGCCGGGCGGCGGCAGGTGGTCCCACTGGCCGCCGTTCTCGTCGTAGGTGACCACCACCAGCGTGTCCTTGGCCTGCGGTCCGCTCAGGACGGTCTTGAGCAGGTCGACCAGATGGTCGCTGCCGTCCGGTTCGCTGGCGTAGCCAGGGTGCTCGTTCTCGGCGCCGTACGGCTTGACGAAGCTGACGGTGGGGAGCGTCCCGTTCCTGGCCGCGGCCAGGAACGCGGTCTCGTCCTTCAGGTGCGCGCGCCCCGGCTTTCCGGGAGCGTACGCGGCGAAGTAGTTGAACGGCTGGTGGTGGTACTGGAACAGCGGGCCGGGGCGCCCCGCCTCGGCGGCGTCCCAGCCGCCGGAGTACCAGGCCCAGCTCACCCCCTTGGCGGTCAGCCGGTCGCCGATGTTGGGATACTTCGCGTCGTCGATGAGCGGCAGCCGCGCTCCGTCGCCGTGCGGCGCGACGGCCGGCTGGATGGTGTTGACCGCGTAGTCGCCGCAGGCGAACGCGGGGTTGGCCGACGGCCCGCACGCCTGGGTGAGCTGAGCGTCCTTGACCGCCGTCTTCGGCCTGTACAGCGGGTAGCCGGCGTTGGGGAACCCCTCGGCGTCGATCACCGAGTGCAGCGCCTGGTTCGCGCCGCCGGGCCCCGCGCTGGTGTCGACGGGCGCGCGGCCCGCGATCAGCCACTGGTGGTTGAGGAACGAGCCGCCGAACGCGCCCTGGAAGAAGTGGTCGGCGACCACGTACTTGGGCGCGCCGGCCGAGTGCAGGTACTTCCAGATCGGCAGCCGCCGGGTGTCGTAGACGCCCATGGTGAGGCCGACGGCGTCGCTGCCGGTCACGTAGCGGTCCTGCCTGCCGCCGTGGATCTGGTACTGCTCCTGGTAGAAGCGGTGGACCAGGTCGCGCGTGCAGCCGCCGGGCTCGGCCCCCGGGCCGCCCTCCGGCACGCCGTCGGGGGCGGAGACGCCCGGAGCCGGGCATGTCCTGTCGCCGGGGCGGATGTAGTCGTCGATGGTGAACGGCCGGTTGGCGAAGTGGCCCGCCGGGACGCCGTGCGCGGCGTCCCGGCAGGTGGCCGCCAGCGGCGGGGCGGTCAGGTTGACGTCGTTCTGGGCCAGGCAGCGGTAGGGGGTGCCGTCCTGCGCGACCTGCCGTGCCCGGGCCCCGGCCGCGTCGAGGCCCTCGACCCGCCGGCCGCCCACCGGGCCCCAGCCGCCGTAGAGGTTGTCGAAGCTGTGGTTCTCCTCGTAGATGACCACCAGGTGGCGGTGACCGCCGATCACGTGCGGCGCGGCGCCCGCGTGGCCGCCGCCGGCCACGTCCGCGCAGGCCGGCAGCGACACCGCCGCCAGCAGTGCGCACGCGCCGAGGGCCGTCACCGATCTGCTTCTCGCTCGCATCCGCCCATCATCACCCCTTGACCGCGCCGATGATGACTCCCTTGGTGAAGTGGCGTTGGACGAACGGGTAAATGAACAGCACCGGGACGAGCGCGACCGTCACGATCGACATCTGGATGGCCAGGCTGGGCGGCAGGGGCTGGCCGGTGATGGTGTCGCTGGTCTGGCCGACCACCAGCGACTGGCCCTGCAGGACGTACTGCCGCAGGACCACCTGGAGCGGCCACTTGGCGTTGTCGTTCAGGTACAGGACGGCGTTGAAGAACGAGTTCCAGTAGCCGACCGCGTAGAACAGGCCGATCACCGCGACGACGCCCTTGGAGACCGGCAGCACGATGCGCCACAGGATGCGGAACTCGCCGGCGCCGTCGACCCGCGCGCTGTCGGTCATCTCGCCGGGGATGTTCATGAAGAACGCCCGCATGACCACCAGGTTGAACGCGGTGACCGCCGACGGCAGGATCAGCGACCAGTAGCTGTCGATGAGCCCGAGCGAACTGACCAGCAGATAGTTCGGGATGAGCCCCGGCCCGAACAGGAACGTCAGCAAGATCATGAACAGCAGCGGCCGGTGGAGCAGCGAGCCGGGGCGCGACAGCCCGTACGCGGCGAGCACGGTCACGGTCAGGCTGATCGCCGTGCCGACGCCGGTGACCGCCAGGCTGATCACCACGGCCCGCGTCACCACCCCGCCGGCGAACAGCTCCCGGTAGGCGGCCAGTGAGAGCTCGCCGGGGACGGAGACCAGGCCGCCGGCCCTGGTCACCGTCTCCTGGGTGGACAGGCTGGTGAGCACCACCATGTAGACCGGGAACACGACGGCGGCGGCGATCAGCGTGAGCGCGAGGTTCTTCGTCAGACGTCCGGCGAGGCTGGGCGGCTCGTCCCAGGCCGGGCGCGAAGTGGTCGTCGTCATGATCGTTTGTAGATCCCCTGCTCGCCGAAACGGTGGGCCACCTTGTTGGCCACGAGGATGAGCAGCAGCCCGACCAGGCCCTTGACCAGCCCCGCCGCCGCTCCGTAGCTCCATTCGCCGGTGGTGAGCGTGCGCCAGTAAACGAAGGTGTCCAGCACCTCGGCCGCGTCCCTGCCCACCGCGTCGCGCTGGAGGAAGAACTGCTCGAACCCGACGTTGAGCGCGTCGCCCAGCCGCAGGATGAGCAGCAGGATGACCACCGGGCGCAGGCCGGGCAGCGTGATGTGCCAGACGCGCTTCCAGCGGCTCGCGCCGTCCACCGCCGCCGCCTCGTACAGGTTCTGGTCGATGGCCGCCAGCGCCGCGAGGAAGATGATCGTGCCCCACCCCGCGTCCTTCCAGACGGCCTGCGCGGTGACCAGCACCAGGAAGGTGTCGGGATTGGTCATCAGGTCGACGCCCTGGTGGCCGTGGTCGCGCAGGATCTGCGAGACCAGCCCGGCCCCGCCGAGCATCTGCTGGAACAGCGTCACGACCAGCACCCACGAGAAGAAGTGCGGCATGTAGACGATGCTCTGGATGATCAGCCGCAGGCGGGGCCGCACGACGCTGTCGAGCAGGATGGCCAGCGCGATCGGCACGGGGAAGTAGAAGACCAGCTGGAACGTCGTGATGCTCAACGTGTTCAGCGTCGCGTCCCAGAAGCTCTCGTCCTGCAGCAGCCACTGGAAGTTGCTCAGGCCGATGAACGGGCTGTCCTTGATGCCCACGTAGGGCGAGTAGTCCTGGAAGGCGATGACGTTCCCGAGCAGCGGCACGTAGTGGAACAGCAGCAGCAGTCCCGCCGCGGGAAACGTCATCAGCAGCAGCGGCCAGTCGCGCCGCAGCCGGCTCAGCACGGGTCTTCTGGCCGGATTTCCGCTGGACTTGCCTGCTTTCCTGCTGATCCCGCTTGCCTTGAAGGTGGTTTTGCGGACATTGTTAGTGATGCCGGTCTCGGCGGGTGAGGTCAGGTCACCCGCCGGGCCGGTCCTTGTGGCCTTCCTCAGCACTCTGGCCGCCGTGGGGCGCCATGCCGCGGGCCGCGTGCGCGAGGGCTACGCACGGCCGTTGTCCCGCAGGACCTTCATGTAGAACTCGCGCGCCTCGTCCCCGCCGTCGCGCCGCCACTCGGCGACGATCTGCTTGACGTCGCTCACCGGCCGCCGCCCGCGCATGATGTCGGTGAACTTGTCCTCGGTGGGGAGCTGCAGGCCCGCCATGCGGGACGGCCGCTGGTGGCGGATGCCGTCGAGCGGGGTCTTCTCGATGTACTGGAACGACTGGTTCTGCCATTCGACGCTGGCCCGCACCGCGTCGGGATAGGCCACGAAGTCGGCGACGATCGGCCGTCCGCCGAGGAAGACGTAGGACGGCTGGGCCTCCTTGCGCCCGAGGTCGTTGAGCTGCGGCACGCCCTTGGCGTCCCTGGTGTAGTGCTTGCCCTCCACGCCGTAGGTGGCCAGCTCGTACTCCTTGCTGCCGAACGGCGCGGAGCACCAGTTCAGGATGGACAGCAGCTCGGCGATCCTGTCCTTGCCCAGGCCCTTCCTGACGAAGGTGAAGATCCCCGCGGGGTTGTTGTGGTACAGGATCGGCCTGCCGCCGTCGTGGGAGAACGCCGGCACCGCGCCGATGGCGAAGTCGGGGTTCTTGCCCCGGTGCTGCGCCAGCAGTTCCTTCCAGGCGCCGAGGCCGTCGCGGTAGATGACGATCTGGCCGGAGGCGAACAGGTCCTTCTCGTTGGCGCCCCTGCTGGCGAGGGTCGGGTGGATGAGCTCGGCGTCGAACATCTTGCGCATGAAGGCGAGGCTCGCCTCGAACTCGGGCGTCTCGTACTTGTAGATCAGCTTGCCGCCCTCGTACCGCCACTCCTGCGGCACCCTGAAGATGGGCCACACCATCTCGTGGACGTCGCCGAACGCCCAGCGCTTGGCCCTGGCGTCGGTGATGGTCTTGCCCAGGTCGAACAGCTCGTCGGCGCTCTTGGGCAGGGCCCAGTCGGAGTGCCGGTCGAAGATGTCCTTGCGGTACAGCAGGGCGAGGGGGAACGGCTCGGTCGGGAACGGCACGCCCATCAGCTTGCCGTTGAACACCGAGAAGGCCCACGCCGCGGTGGGCAGGTTGGCCAGCATCGGGTAGGCCTTGACCTTGTCGCCCTGCAGGTAGGGGGTGAGGTCCTCGAACGCCTTGTCGACGGCCACGTTGAAGTCGGCCATCTTCTCGATCTCCCACTGGGGGACGACCATCAGCTCGGGGATGTCGCCCGCGGCGAGCCGGGCGGTCGCCTTGTCGGCGTAGGTGTTGCCGTCGGCGATCTGGAACTCGACGGTCGCGCCGATGTCGGCGTTGCACGCCTGGAAGTAGGCGTTCTCCGACAGGCCGGGCGGGGGAGGGCCCCACAGCGGCGTCATGGCCTTGTAGCTGCCGCCCTTGCCGGCCGTGCCGGGCACCGCGTCGGCCAGGCCGGCCGGGTAGTTCAGGAAGCCGCCGCCGATGTCGGGCACGCCGGGGAGCGTCGAGCGGGTGCCGGGGATGTCCGGCTGCACGCCCTGGAACGGCACGTAGGACGGGGTGAGGGTCTTCAGCTTGTCGGCCGCGGCGGCGGTGGCGCCGCCGCCGCCCGGCCTGCGCCCCGAAGGGGTCGAGCAGCCGGCCAGCAGGCCGCCGCCGGCGAGCGAGGCGGCGCCGAGGCCGACCAGGCCGAGGAAGCCCCGGCGGCTGGGGTCGGCTCCGGTGGCCGGGCCATCGTGGGGAGGTGTCACCGGGTGCTCCCTTCGCAGGGACGGGCGGCGGTTGGTGCGGGGGGTGTCATCGCGGGCTCCTTCGGTCGTGCCAGGTGTGCGGCCGGTCAAGGGTGTCGGGAGTGGCGGGCTCCGGGGTAGAGTTAGTTCGGCTGATGACCAAACAAATTAGTCCAGGCTCACGGAGGCCACAAGGCTCCGTCCGCGCGGCGGCCCGCGACGCCGGTCACGGATCGGCGGAACCGGCGCGGCGGGGCGTGCGGCGAGAAGCACAAGGGCGAGGTATGACCGGCGGCTCGACGATGCGGCATGATGGGCCCACCGGGGCTCAGCGGGAACGGGGCTGATTTTGATCAACACGCACACCGGGCCTCAACCGGCGGACTTCGCCGATGTCAGGGCCACCAACCTCGCGGTCGTGCTGCGGTTCGTGCGGGAGAACGCGCCCTGCTCCCGGGCCGACATCGCCGCCTCCACCGGGCTCAACAAGGCCACGGTGTCGAGCCTGGTCGCCGACCTCATCGACCGGCGGCTGCTGCGCGAGACCGGCCTCACCGAGAACCGCGTCGGCAGGCCGGCGACCATGCTCGTGCTGGACGGCTCCCCCTACGCCGCCATCGGCATCGAGGTGAACGTCGACTACCTGACCGCCGTCGCCGTCGACCTGGCGGGCACCGAGCTGCTGTCGTGGCGCCGGTCGTTCCCCGGGGCCGCCGCCACCCCCAACCAGGCCGTCGCGGCGGTCGCCGCGCTCGCCCGGCGGGTGCTCGGCCGCATGGGCAAGGAGGCCCGCCAGGTGCTCGGCCTGACCGTGGCGGTGCCGGGCCTGGTCGACCTGAACGGCTCGGTGCGCATCGCGCCCAACCTGGGCTGGCGCGATGTCGACCTGTCCGGCGACCTGGCCAAGGCCCTGCGCGACCCCGGCTTCCCCGTGCTGGTCGACAACGACGCCAACCTCGCCGCGCTCGCCGAGCACCGCTTCGGCCCGCACGGCGGCGCGGCCAACCTGGTCTACCTGACCGGTGCGGCCGGCGTCGGCGCGGGCGTCATCATGGACGGCCGGCCGCGCCGGGGCGGCCAGGGCTTCGCGGGGGAGATCGGCCACATCCAGATCGACCCGTCGGGCGCCGAGTGCCGCTGCGGCCGCAGGGGCTGCCTGGAGGCGGTCGCGGGGATGGCGGCCGTGCTCCAGCGCACCGCTCCCGACGCCGCGCCCGCCGAGCTGGAGCCCGAGATCGAGGAGGTCGTGCGGCTGGCCCGCCGCGACGATCCCGGCATCCTCGACCTGCTCGCCACCATCGGCGGCGAGCTCGGCAAGGGCGTGGCGATCATCGCCAACGTGCTCAACCCCGACGTGGTCGTCCTCGGCGGGTACTACATCGCCCTCGCGCCGTGGGTGCTGCCCGCCGCGCGCGAGGAGTTCGCCCGCCGCAGCTTCGCCCCGGACGCCGGCGGCACCGCCCTGGTCGCCTCCACCCTCGGCCACGGGGCGGCGGCGCTGGGCGCGGCCGCCCGCCTGCTCGACTCCATCGACTCCGGACGCCTCCCCGCCCAGATCTGACCGCGCCGGTGTCGGCACGCCTGCACCAGTTGCACCCGGCTTGCGGACATTTGCGGTGGTTTGCGGTGGTGTGCAGCGGAAGTCAGTAAAGGGCTCTTGACCCGAAGGCCGTAAAGCGGCACTCTTCAGGAGAACCCCGGATGTAACACTGTTGAAATCTTCGTATACACCGTCGAAGCGCTTCGAAACTCCCGCTCACTTCGATCATGTCGAAGCGCTTCGACCACCAGAGACGCTCGGCGTCGAAGCGCTTCGAAACGCACCTCGGTGAGCGAAGGACGGTCCCCCAGATGAACGCACCGGTGTCAGGCACCTTCCGCGATCTCGCCCTGCCGCTGGAGGCGCGCGTCGCCGACCTCCTCGGCAGGCTCACGCTGGAGGAGAAGATCGGCCTGCTGCACCAGTACCAGGCGGCCGTGCCCCGGCTCGGTCTCGGCGCCTTCCGCACCGGCACCGAGGCGCTGCACGGGCTCGCCTGGCTCGGCCCGGCGACCGTCTTCCCGCAGGCCGTCGGCCTGGCCAGCACCTGGGACCCCGACCTCGTGCGCCGCGTGGGCGCCGCCACCGGCGACGAGGTGGTGGCGCTGCATCACAAGGACCCGGCCGGCGCTGGCCTCAACGTCTGGGCGCCCGTGGTCAACCCGCTGCGCGACCCCCGGTGGGGGCGCAACGAGGAGGGCTACTCGGAGGACCCGTGGCTGACCGGCGTGATGGGCACGGCCTACGCCCGCGGCCTGCGGGGCGACCACCCGACGCTCAGGACCGCTCCCACGCTCAAGCACTTCCTGGCCTACAACAACGAGACCGACCGGTGCGCCAGCTCCAGCAACCTGCCGCCCCGGGTGCTGCGCGAGTACGAGCTCCGCGCCTTCCGCCCCGCCATCGAGGCCGGCGCCGCCGTCTCGGTGATGCCCTCCTACAACCTGGTCAACGGCCGGCCCGCGATGCTCAGCCCGCTGATCGGCGAGGTGCGCACCTGGACGCCGGACGACCTGCTGGTGGTCAGCGACGCCCACGCCCCGGCCAACCTCACCGGCGTCCAGGCCTACTACGCCGACCTGCCGGAGGCGTACGCGGCGGCGATCAAGGCGGGCACCGACAGCTTCACCCAGGACGACGACCGGCCCGCCGCCACCCTGCGGCACATCACCGAGGCGCTGGAACGCGGGCTGCTCGGCGAGGACGACGTCGACGCCGCCGCCCGGCGCGCGCTGGCCGTCAGGTTCCGGCTCGGCGAGTTCGACCCGGCCACCCCCTACGACGGCATCACCGAAGAGGTCGTCAACAGCCCGGAGCACCAGGTCCTCGCCAGGCGGGCCGCCACGCAGTCGATCGTCCTGCTCAAGAACGACGGTGTGCTGCCCCTGCGCGCCCCCGGGCGCGTCGCGGTGATCGGCCCGCTCGCCGACACGCTCATGGAGGACTGGTACAGCGGCACGCTGCCCTACGCCGTCACCGCCCGCGCCGGCCTCGCAGAACGGTGCGTCACCGCGTACGCCGAGGGCGTCGACCGGGTGGCGCTGAACGCCGCCGGCGGCCACGTCACGGCGGTGGAGCACTTCGCGGGCGGCCCGCTGACCGTCTCGGCGGCCGGCGAGGCGCGGGCCGGCTGGTTCGACCTGTTCGACTGGGGCGGCGGGGCGTACGCGCTGCGGGCCTGCGCCAACGACAGGTACGTCTCGGTGGACGACGACGGCGTCCTCGTCAACGACCAGCCGGGTCCGAACGGCTGGGAGGTGCGCGAGACGTTCCGGCTGGACGAGCGGCCCCGCGGCACCCTGGCCCTGCGCCACATCTCCACCGGCCGCCATGTCGGGCTGTCGCCGGACGGCGTGCTGCGGCTCACCGACGACCCCGACGCCGCCGCCGTCCTCACCCTGGAACTGGTCGAGAGCGGCGCCCAGGCCGCCGCCGAACTGGCGGCCACCGCCGACGTCGCCGTCGTCGTGCTCGGCGACCACCCGCTGGTCAACGGCAGGGAGACCGAGGACCGCGCCGACCTTGGCCTGCCGCCCGCGCAGGAGGCCCTGCTGCGCGCCGTGCGCGCCGCCAACCCCCGCACGGTGCTGGTCATCAGCAGCGGCTACCCGTTCGCGGTCACCTGGGCCGAGGAGAACGTGCCCGCGATCCTGTGGTCGGCCCACGGCGGCCAGGAGTACGGCAACGCGCTCGCCGACGTGCTGTTCGGCGACGAGGACCCGGGAGGCAGGCTCACCCAGACGTGGTACCGCTCGGCCTGCGAACTGCCCGACCTGTTCGACTACGACATCATCGCCACCGACTCGACGTACCTGTACTACCGGGGCACGCCGCTGTACCCGTTCGGCCACGGCCGCAGCTACACCAGGTTCGCCTACTCCGACCTGCGGCTCTCCTCGGCCGCGCTGGAGCCGGACGACGTGCTGCAGGTGCGGGTCACGGTGACCAACATCGGCCTGCGGCCCGGCACCGAGGTCGTGCAGCTCTACACCCACCAGCGGCGCTCCCGCGTCAAGCAGCCGCTGCGCCAGCTGCGCGGCTTCGAGCGCGTGCGGCTCGCACCCGGGGAGAGCCGCACCGTCACCATGGCGGTCGACGTCGCCGACCTCGCCTTCTGGGACGTCACACGCGGACGGTTCGTCGTCGAGGACGCCCCGCACAAGGTGCAGGTGGGCGCGTCCGCCGGCGACATCCGGCTCTGTGCCCACTTCACCGTGGCCGGCGAGCGGATCCCCGCCCGTGACCCGTACGCCCGCCCTCTGGACGCGGCCGACAATGACGAGTACGACGGAGTCGTACTGTGCGACGCCGCGCGCTCCCGCGGCGACGCGGTACGGGGGACCGACCCCGGCGGGTGGATCGCCTTCCGGGAGGTCGACTTCGGCGGCGGCGCGGCGGACTGCCTGCTGGCGGTCGCGAGCAGCGAGGGCGGCGTGCTGACGCTGCGGCTGGACGACCCGCTGTACGGCGAGGTCATCGGCGCGGTGTCGGTGGCGCCGTCGCGCGACAGGTACGACCTGGCCACCGTCACCTGTCCCCTTGCAGGGGCGGCCGGGGTGCATGATCTGTACGTCGTCTTCGAGAACGAGGGGGTCACGGTGAGCGAGCTTCGCTTCACGCGGCGAACCACGGGGAGCGCTCGTTGAGAACGGTCACCATCGCGGACGTCGCCAAGCACGCCGGCGTCGCCGTCAGCACCGTCTCGTACGTGCTCAGCGGCAAACGCGCGATCTCGGCGACGACCAGCCAGCGCGTCATGCGCAGCGTCCGCGCGCTCGGCTACCACCCGAACGCCGGGGCGCGGGCGCTGGCCAGCAAACGGTCCAACGTGATCGCCCTGGTGCTGCCGCTGCGCGCCGGCATGCACCTGCCCGTCCTGATGCAGTTCGCCACCTCGGTGGTGACCACGGCCCGGCAGTTCGACCACGACGTGCTGCTCATGACCGCCGACGAGGGGCCCGACGGGCTGCGGCGCGTCGCCGCCAGCGCCCTGGTGGACGGCCTGGTGCTGATGGACGTCGAGATCCACGACCCCCGGGTGCCGCTGCTGCGCGAGCTTGAGGAGCCGAGCGTGCTCATCGGCTTCCCGGCCGACGCCTCCGGGCTGACCTGCGTGGACCTCGACTTCGCGCGCGCGGGCGCCATCTGCGCCGACCACCTGGCCTCCCTCGGCCATCGCGAGATCGCGCTGCTCGGGGCCCCGAACGTCGTCTACAAGCGCGGCACCGGCTACGCCGAGCGCACCATGGAGGGTTTCGTCGAGGCCGGGCAGGCGCACGGCATGACGACGAGCGCCTGGCCGTGCGAAGAGGGCTTCGACGAGGTGTGCGCGACCGTGAAGGCCCTGCTGGACGGGCATCCGGGGCTGTCGGGCATCATGGTGCACAACGAGGCGGCGGTCGGCCACGTCCTCGGCGCGCTGCGGGTGCTCGGCCGGCGCGTGCCCGAGGAGGTCTCGGTCGTCGCCATCTGCCCCGACGACGTCGCAGAACGGGCCAGCCCGCCGCTCACCTCGGTGCTCATCCCGGCGGCCGACGTCGGCCACCAGGCGGTCACCCTGCTGATGGCCAAGCTGGAGGGCGGCGCCGTCCCCGACTCCACCCTCCTCCCGCCCCGCCTGACCATCCGGCAGAGCACCACGAAGGCCTGATCCCGCCGGGCGTGACCCCCAGGGCATGACCCTCGCCCTCGGTCAGCCGGCGGCGGCCTCACGCGCGGCGGCGGAGTGCTCGGCGGCCAGGACGCCGGCCAGCAGCACCACCAGGGCGGCGAGCTGGGCGAGAGACGACCACATGCCGAGCGGGACGGTCACCAGGGCGACGGCGGCCGCCACCGTGCGCGGCCGCCGCGCGGGCAGGCCCAGCACCCGGCGGTACATGGCGTCGCCCCCCAGATAGAGCGTCACGCCGGCGGCCAGGGCGATCGCCGGGCCGGCGTGCAGGTGGTCGAGCGGGTGGCCGATCGCGTTCTTCACGCCCGCCGCGACGCCGACGATGCCGAGCAGCATCGGGATGTGGGCGTAGAAGTAGGCGCCCAGGATGAGCCGGGTGCGGCGCACCGGGTCTGCGCCCGCCAGTGTGCGCTCCGCCGCCACCTCGTCATCGGCCCCGAAGTAGGTCCACCACAGGCAGGCGGCCAGGGCGAGCCCCAAGGTGGCCGCCACCAGCAGGGAGGGGCCCACCTCGCCGTGCGCGCCGATGCCGATGGCCACCACCGACTCCCCGAGCGCCACGATCACCAGCAGGCCGTGACGCTCGACGATGTGCGCCGGATGCAGGGGGAAGCCCTTCTGCCCGATGAAGTACGGGCTGCCCCACAGCAGCGCCATCGCCGCCACCCACAGGAGGTAGACCAGCACGCCCTCGGCGAAGCCCGCCGCGAACAGCAGCGCGGTCGCCGCGAGGTTGAACGGCACCACGCGCACGAACGAGGAGGTCGCCTGCAGGTAGAGGCCCGTGTGGACCAGCACGATGATCAGGTAGCCCAGCGCGAAGGCCCAACCGCCGCCGTCGAAGGCCCGCGGGATGGCCAGTGCCATGATCAGGAACCCGGCCATGCCGAACAGGATGAGGACGCGCCGGGCGGGGCGCGAGGGCGGCACGGTGTTGGTCAGCCAGGCGTACCCGGAGTACATCCACCAGATGACGCCGAAGACGAGCAGCACGCGCAGCGCGCCCTCGAAGGGACCGCCCTGCGCGGCGCCGGGCGCCGGCTCGGCGAAACCGCCGACGAGCAGGATGGTGAGCTGCGTGACCGTGAAGACGAAGACGAGGTCGAAGAAGAGCTCGAGCGTCGAGACGCGCAGCTCTTGCTCAGGGGAGGTGGGCTCGACGCGTTCGGCGAACCAGCCGGGCAGACGCATGTGTCCATCTTCACCGGCGAACCCCTCCCCAGACGCCCGGTTCGCCGCTAGCTGATCACTTTCCTGCCGACCCTCACAACCTGCCTAGTCGTTGTCGGACGGGGTGGTCTTCCGGCCGCCGGCGACGAGGCGGTCGCCCCGGGTGGGGCCGGAGGGGCCGTCGGAGCCGGGAACGGCGTCCTCGGGCTCGGCGGAGGACTTGGCGGGCCGGCGGGGCCGCGCCTTGCGCGGCGCGGTGACCTCCGCCGTGTCGCCGGAGCCGGCGCGCTTCTCAGGGAAGGTCACCGGGCCCTTGGCGGCGGCGTCCTTGACCGCGCCGGCATCGCCTACCGCGGGCCCGGAGTCCCGTCCGCCCCCGGCGCGGCCTGAGCCGCGGTCGTCGGCGCCCGCGCGGCCGGAGTCCCGGTCGC
The DNA here is from genome assembly GCF_055586705.1 of Sphaerisporangium sp. NPDC049457. Classification (NCBI taxonomy): domain Bacteria; kingdom Bacillati; phylum Actinomycetota; class Actinomycetes; order Streptosporangiales; family Streptosporangiaceae; genus Sphaerisporangium; species Sphaerisporangium sp. NPDC049457. The sequence continues at coordinate 148,200 of NZ_JBVJHR010000019.1, forward strand.
CGCCGCCCGCGGAGCCGGGGCCGCGCGTCCCGGCGCCCGTGCCGGAGGAAGGGCGGGCGGGGGCGTCGCCCGTGGTGGGGCGCGAGGTGTCGCGCCAGGAGGCGATGACGTCGTCGGCCTCGGCGTCGGCGGCCATCTCGTCGGCGGCCTCGGCCTCGCGCCGGCGGATCACGACCAGGTGGTCGACGGACAGGCGTCCCGCGCCCACGACGGCGAGGAGCACCGACGCCGAGCCGAGCGCGACGATGAGGTTGATGTCCCCACCGGTCAGCGGCAGGCCGGTATCCCCGCTGACCAGCGCGAACACGGCCAGCGCCTCGGCGAAGAGTATGAGGCCGCAGGCTGGGACGGCCAGGCCCGCGACCAGCAGGGCCCCTCCGATGAGCTCGATGAGCATGGTGGCGGCGGCCCACACGCCCGGACCCGGGGCGTCCATCTTGGCGAACTGCTCGCTCGTGGCGGTCAGCCCGAATTCGAGCTTGTGCCAGCCGTTGGCGAAGAAGATGCCGCCGACGCCGAGCCGGGCGGCCAGCGCGGCGAGATCCTGGAAGGTTCGTCTCACGGTAGCCATTCTCCTGGGGTCGGTCCGCATTGCACAGACAATTGCCCTGTATCGCCCGCGCCATGCGCCCCAGGCAGGGCGACCGGCGGGAGTGCGGCCCTGTCTGATCGGACGGGACTGAGACGGGGCTGATCAGAGGGGCCTGATCAGCGGTGCCTGAATAGAGGGGCCTGGTCAGAGGGAGATGCGTTCGCGGTCCGGGCCCGGAGCTCTCGCGACGGGTCCGGACCGGCGGGGGAGCAGGACGGCGGCGGTGATCGCGGTGATGGCGAGCAAGGTGACGCTCACCAGCACCGTGGAGTGCAGGGCCGTGACGAAGGCGGCGCGGGCCCCCTCCATCAAGGAGGCGCCGGCGGGGCCGCCGACCTCCCGGGCGACGTGGGCCGCCGCGGCCAGCGACTCCCTGGCCTGCCCCATGGCCACCGGCGCGACCCCCGGCACGGCCGCCAGCGCGGGGGCGTACACGATCGTGGTGACGGTGCCGAGCACGGCCACCCCGAGGCCGGCGCCGAGCTCGTAGGCCGTCTCTTCGATGGCCGCGGCGCCGCCGGCGCGCGACTCGGGAGCGGAGGCCATGATCGTGTCGGAGGCGGCCAGCAGCGCCACCTGCACGCCGAACCCGATGCCGGCGAAGCACACGCAGAGCATCACGGGATGCTGCTCGGTCGCCCAGGCGAGGGTCGGCGCCAGCGACAGCCCCGCCAGCGCCAGGCCGCCCGTCATCGTCGCCCGCAGCCCGAAACGCCGCAGCAGGTGGGCGGCGCTCAGGCCGCCCGCGATGGCGGCGATCATGAGGGGCAGCATGCGCGCGCCCGCGCGCAGGGGACTGTCGCCGAGCACGAGCTGGAGGTACTGCGCCAGCATCAGCTCCAGCCCGACCAGCGCGAAGACCGACAGCAGCACGCAGAGCACGCCGACGCCGAAGCCGCGCTGGGCGAACAGCCCGATGTCGAGGAACGGCCGGGCGAGACGGCGCTGACGGACGGCGAACCACACCAGCAGGCCGAGACCGGCCAGCATGATCGACGCCGCCGGGCCCGGTCCGACCGTCCCGCCGTGACCGGCCTCCTTCAGCCCGAAGGCCAGGAACAGGATGCCCAGCGTGGACAGCGCGGCGCTCGGCACGTCCCAGCGGTGGCCGGGGTCGCCGTGCGACCGGGGCAGCAGGCGGACGGCCAGCGGCAGCGCCACGACGAGCAGGGGGACGTTGATCAGGAAGACCGCGCCCCACCAGAAGTGCTCGACCAGGACGCCGCCGACCAGCGGCCCGACGGCGGCGCCGCCCGCGGCGACCGCGCTCCAGACGCCGAGCGCGATGGAGCGCTCGCGGCGGTCGGTGAACACCTGGCGGATGATCGACAGAGTGGCCGGCATGATCATGGCGCCGCCCACGCCGAGCAGCGCGCGCGAGAAGATCAGGGCGAGCGGGCCGGTCGAGAAGGCCGCCGACAGCGAGGCCACGCCGAAGACGACGTAGCCCGCCAGCACGAACCGGCGCTTGCCGTACCTGTCGCCGAGCGTGCCGAAGGTCACCAGCAGCGGGGCGACGACCAGCGAGTACACGTCGATGATCCACAGCAGTTCGACCGCGGAGGGCTCCAGGGCGGCGGTCAGGGCCGGGACGGCGATGTGCAGCACCGTGGCGTCCACGGCGATCAGCAGCAGGCTGGAACAGAGCAATGCGAGCACCGACCACCGGTTCGCCGGATGGTCCATGGTCGTGCCCCTGGCACGACTCCCCGGCCGGGTGCCCAGAACGGTCATCGGCTAGCCGAACGGATTCAGCCCGCAGAACATGCGTGGCAGCTTAGGCCATGTCGGTTGATTGTTCAGCAAGTTGTGACAAAGGCCGCGACCCGCCGCGCCGCTTCTTCCGGCCTCCAGCGGCCGCCGGCCCCGGCCCCCGGCCGCCGACGGCGGCGGAGGCGAAGGCGCATGGTCGCCGGCCCGGCTCGATGGGGGCGGGGGAAGGCGCCGCATGGCGGACGGCCGCGGGGGCGCGATGGGCTGTGTCGGCGAAGGGCGGGGCCGCTGGGGTGGGTGATCAAGGTGGGGCGACGCCGACCTCTCTAGAGAGCTATAGGTATATGTCCGGCATCTAGGCAATCAGTGATCCGCAACGGACCATGACGGCGTGGGGAACGCCAGCGAGTCAGATCCCGCACCGGTGCCCTCCCCGCGAGATCGCTCCGATCCACGCGCCTGGTGCGTCGTCGCCGTAGCCCGGCTGGCGCGCGACCTGCCCGAGGGAGCGCTGGAGGCCGCCGGGGAGGCGGTCGCGCGCGACCCTGAGGGCGAGTGGGGCCATCGGCTGGTGAGTCTCGCCCAAGAACGCCTCGGCCGCGACTCCGAGGCGGTCGTAGCGGCTCAGGACGCCGTCCGGCTCGCACCCGGCTCCTGGGCCGCACGGCTACGTCTCGGCTCGGCGCTGCGCAGGATCCCGGGAGGCTGGCGCGGCGCGTGGAACGAGGCGCAGCGTGCCGTGCGCTTCGCCCCCGAGCAGCCCGACCCGCACGTCCTGATCGGCGACCTCGCCCTGCTGCGCGGCGACCATCGGCAGGCCGCCGCGGCGTACCGGGCCGCGCTGCGCAGAGAGGAGGAGCACCCCGGCGCGCGGGTCAACCTCGGGCTGGCGTATCTGCGGTGGGGCAAGCTCCGTGACCATCACGACCCGGCGTGGCCCGCCGACCCCCGGGAGACCGGCCGCGCCCGCCGCGCCCTGGAGGTGTGGTCCCGGCAGGTGCGCCTGCTCCTGGCGCTCTGCCTCGCGGCCGTCGCCGTCCTCGCCTTCTGGTACGACCTGCGCGACCCGGCGCGCGCCGGCGGCGCCGCGGCGCTCGTCCTGGTGGCCGCCGTCACGGTGCGGCGGGCGCGCGAGGTGACGGTCTGGCGGTACGTGCCGGGGATGCTGGCCAGGGACCTCTGGCTCTGCGTGGCCGTGTCGGTCACGCTCCTGGCGGTCGCGGCGTACGCGGCCGCGCTGCTCACACTGCCGGCCTGGACGCTCGCGGACGAGGTCGTCCCGCTGGTCGCGGTGGCCGGCGCGTCCGGCCCGATCCGCTGGGACGACGTTGTCGGCGGCTTCTGGGCCGGGCTGTTCGGTCTCGTGCTGTTCAACGGCGTGGCGGTGACCAGCCTGCGGGCGTTCGCCGAGACCTGGCAGGGCAGGCCCGTCCGGGCGCTGGCCGAGTTCACCGCGGTGGGGGGCGGGGGGGGGGGGGGGGGGGGGGGGGGAGGGGAAGGGGGGGGGGGGGGGGGGGGGTGGGTGGGGGGGGGGGGGGGGGGGTGGGGGGGGAAGGCCGCCTCCTAACCCCCCCCCCCCCCCTCCCCCCG
>NZ_JBVJHR010000019.1:152104-176473 GCF_055586705.1 Sphaerisporangium sp. NPDC049457
TGTCTTGGCAACGGGCGGGGTGGTAACGATCGTGCGGGTGTGCGCCGAGACGGGAAAGGGCGGCCCTTCCGGGGGTCGGCCGGGTTCCCCCCCCCCCCCCCCCCCCCCCCCCGCCCCCCGCGACACCGACGTGACCCTGTGGATCGTGGCGGCCCGCCTGTGGCTCCTCGTGGTGGTGCTGGCGGTGCTCCCGCCGGTGGCGGCCGAGCCGCGCGCCGCGCTGGCGGGGGTGTGCGTGCCGGCCGCGATGCTGTACGTGTGGTGGCGGGGCGGCCTGCGCTCGCGCGTGGGCGCGATCCTGCGGGACGACTGGGGGCTCGCGACCGCGTCGGCCTTCCTCGTGGCGGCCGCCGCCGCCCTGGTCGTGGCGGGCGCCGCGCCGGCGCTGGGCCTCGCCCCCGCGGTCGGCGCGGCGGCGTGGTGGTCGGTCGCCGCCGCGCTGCTGATCGTCGTCCTGGCCTTCGCGGCACGGGGCGTCCGGGCGTGGTGGCGTGGCTCGGCCGGGCCGTGGCGGGCCTCGCTGGTGCTGTGCGAGAGCTGCGGTCCCCGCCTGCCGGGGGACGCCGGCCCGTCGGTCACGCTGAGCCCCGAGGTGCGCCGGGCGTTCACCTACTCCCGCGGCGTCGTGCTGTCCTACACCGACGCGGGCGGCCCCCGCACGCTCGCCGTCGGCGCGGTCACCTCGGTCACCCGGTCGGGGGAGCTGCGCCTGATCGCCTCGGAGGACGCCTGGGCCGCGGCGGAGCGCGACCCGCGGGTGGCGGTCTTCGTCGCGGACCCGATCGGGCGGCGGTTCTGGACCGAGGTGCGCGGCATCGCCCTGGCCGACACCAGGGAGAACGTGCTGCGGGTCACCCCCAAGCACGTGCTGATCGGGGAGTACCCCGGCCGCCACGAGGCCAGGCCGGCCCCGCGCCGTTCCTGACCTCCCGGCGGCGCGGCGACGGCGGCCGTCGTTCCGGCGACACGTGGGGGCGTCCGCCGGGACTCGGGCGTCCGCTGATGGGAGTCACCGGATCTGAGCCGTCGAGGCGGGCGAAGTTTCCCTTAAGTTACCCATCGGTAGGGTTGGTGCTGTCGCGAAACCTGGACATATATGGACTTATAGGCATAAAAGTCGCCACATCCATCGGGGGTACCGATGAGCACACCGGGAAGCAGCAAGCGGGCACAGGACGTCATGCACTCGGGCGCCGAGTGCGTCGGCGAGCACGACAGCCTGCGCACGGCTGCGCAGATGATGCGCGATCTCGCGGTGGGCGCGCTGCCCATCTGCGGAGACGACGACCGGCTCAAGGGCATCATCACCGACCGGGACATCGTCGTGAAGTGCTGCGCCGAGGGCAAGGACCTCGACCAGACCTCGGCCGGAGAGCTGGCTCACGGGCTGGTGTGGGTGGCCGCGGACAGCAGCATCGAAGACGCGCTGATGAAGATGGAGCAGCACCAGATCAAGCGCCTGCCGGTGATCGACAACCACCGCATCGTCGGCATGATCAGTGAGGCCGACCTCGCCAAGGAGCTGCCCGACAGCAAGCTCGCCGAGTTCGTCCACCGCATCTACGCGGGAGCCTGACCCCCCGCGGAAGCCCCCCGCGACGGACGTTCGCGCGTCCGCGCGCGAGGAGTACGACGCGCCTTCGGCGGCGTGCCGTGGGATGACCACGACGCGCCTCGCCGGGGGCGCGTCGCCGTGCGCGGGCGCCCGTCGCGGCACGCCGCGACGGGCGCGGCGCGGGACGCGCGCTCGGGGCCCCGGTGCGGTATAACCGGGAGGCGACCGGGGAGGCAAAATGCGGGACTCCGACAGGGCCCGGCCGGCGGGGCGCGCCGCGGCCCGTGATGCGTTCGAGCACGTCCGGCTACGTTATTTCCAGCTCTCCCGTACGACGAGACGGGTCATCTTCAGCGCTGTCCTCCTCGGTGCCATGGTGCTCGCCGTCGTCCTCGGCTGGTCGCCGTTCTCCACCTTCGCCACCACACTGTTACTTCTCGGCTACGCGGAGCTGACGCTCCGCTATCCTCGCGCCGCCGCGACCGTCCTCGTCGTGGTGGCGTGGTCGTCCCTGATGATGGTCTTCGCCGGGTACGTCAGCCCGCACACCTCGCTGCCCACCCTTTTCCTCCTGCTCGGCGTGCTGACCGGCGTGGCGGCCCACCTGATCAGATGGGTGACGCCGTGGATCACCACCATGGCCGCCCTGGGCGCCGCGGCCATGGTCGGGCTGGCCGTCGCCACCTTCTCGGCCGACGCCGCCACGTGGGCCGCCTACGGCGTCGCCGCGGCCGTGCTGGTCTACCGCCTGGTGCAGGCGCGCCAGGTGCGCAGGCGGCTGGCGGCCGCGCCCGCCGAGACACCCGTCCAGGCGCGCCAGCGCGTGCGCGACGGCGCCGGCGAGCGCGAGGCCCCGGCCGAGCGCGCCGCGCCGCCGCCGATCTCGGTCGACGACGCCCTCGCCGAGCTCGAGAGCATGATCGGGCTGGAGCCGGTGAAAGAGCAGGTGCGCTCGATCGCGGCCTCCATCGAGGCGTCCCGGCTGCGCGCCGAGGCCGGGTACGCCACCGAGCAGCCCATGCGCCACTTCGTGTTCGTCGGCCCGCCGGGCACCGGCAAAACCTCCGTGGCCCGCACCGTGGCGAAGATCTTCTACGCCTTCGGCCTGCTGGAGACGCCCTACGTCGTCGAGGCCCAGCGCGCCGACCTGGTGGGGGAGTACCTCGGTGCCACCGCGATCAAGACCAACGAGCTGATCGACCAGGCGCTCGGCGGCGTGCTGTTCATCGACGAGGCCTACAGCCTGGTCAACTCCGGCGAGGGCCAGCACGACCGGTTCGGCGCCGAGGCGGTGCAGACCCTGCTCAAGCGCGCCGAGGACGACCGCGACCGGCTCATCATCATCCTGGCCGGCTACGAGAAGGAGATGGCCTCCTTCCTGTCCTCCAACCCCGGCCTGTCGTCCCGCTTCGCGACCCGCGTCAAGTTCCCCGCCTACTCGCCGGCCGAGCTCGTCAGCATCACCGAGCTGCTGCGGGCCCGCCGGGGCGAGCGGCTGACGGCGGACGCCCCGGCGGTGCTGCACGGGCTGTTCGAGGACGTGCACCGGCGCGGGCTGATCGACGAGCTCGGCAACGCCCGCTTCGCGCGCAGCCTGGTCGAGACCGCGGCCCAGGCCAGGGACGTGCGCGTGGTCGGGGCCGGCGGCTCGCCCAGCCGCGACGACCTGCTCACCACCACCACGGCCGACCTCACCAAGGCGTTCGCCGAGATCACCGCGAGGTTCCGCGGCTACCAGGCCACGCCGAACCTCGAGGACGCGCTGGCCGACCTCGACCGCATGGCGGGGCTGGAGCCGGTCAAACGCCAGGTGCGGGCCATCGCCGCCCAGCTGCGCGTCGCCCGCATGCGCCAGGAGCAGGGGCTGCCCGCGCCGCCGCAGATGCGGCACTTCGTGTTCGTCGGGCCGCCCGGCACCGGCAAGACCACCGTGGCCCGCGTGCTCGGCCGCATCTTCGCCGCGCTCGGGCTGCTGTCGCGCCCCGACGTGGTCGAGGCGTCCAGGGCCGATTTGGTCGGCCAGCACCTCGGCGCCACCGCGATCAAGACCAACGAGCTGGTCGACCGCGCGCTCGGCGGCGTGCTGTTCATCGACGAGGCCTACAGCCTGGTCAACAGCGGCTACCAGGGGGGTGACGCCTTCGGCGCCGAGGCGGTGCAGACCCTGCTCAAGCGCGCGGAGGACGACCGCGACCGCCTGGTCATCATCCTCGCCGGGTACGCCTCCGAGATGGAGCGCCTCCTGGCCACCAATCCCGGCCTGGCCAGCAGGTTCAACCAGCGCGTGTCGTTCCCCTCCTACAGCCCCGCCGAGCTGACCGAGATCGCGGCGCTGCTGGCCGAGCAGTCGGGCGACCGGTTCGACGACTCCGCCCGGCGCGATCTGGCCGACGTGTTCGCGTGGGTCTGCGCCGAGGGCCTGATCGACGATCTCGGCAACGGCCGGTTCGCCCGCTCGCTGTTCGAGCGCGCCGCCCTCGGCCGCGACGTCCGCCTCGCCGGGCGCGGCGGCACCGCGAGCGCCGAGGAGCTCACCACCATCACCAGCTCGGACGTGCGCACCGCCGTCGACGAGCTCGCCGACCGCTGACCGCCCAGGCTCCCCGCCGAGCGTCCCCGCCGAGTCCCCTCCGGCCGCCGCCCGCGGCGTTCTGACCCTTCCTTGGGGCGACACCTGGCCGGAATGACGACTTTCTTGTCACCGGACGGTTACGGGATGTAGCAGGATGGGCACGGAGGGACGCGGACGGCCCTCGCGGCGCGCGATCCGGCGCGACTCGGCAGGCGGCGGAAGGGGGGCGATGGCGGGATTCCTGCTTCGCCGGTTGGTCAACTACGTGGTGCTGATCGCCGTGGCCGCGAGCCTGGCGTACATGCTGGCCGCGACCGCCCTCGACCCGCGGTCCAACTACGAGGGCCGCAACCCGCGGCCGCCCGCCGCGGTCGTCGACGGCCGGCTCGCCATGTACAACCTGGACGACCGCGCCCCGCTGTTCGAGCGCTACCTGACCTGGGCCGGGGGAGTGCTGCGCGGCGACCTCGGGCGCACGTGGAACGGCGACTCGGTCGGCGCTCAGCTCGGGCGGCGTCTCGGCGTCACGCTGCGGCTGGTCGTGCTCGGCGTGCTGCTCGGCAGCGTCGCCGGGGTGCTCGTCGGCGCCTGCGCGGGCATCCACCAGTACGGCTGGTTCGACCGGCTGTCCACCATCGCCGCCTTCACCGTGCTCGCGATCCCGACCGTCGTGCTGGCCAACATGCTGATCATCGGCGCCATCTGGGTGAACGACCACCTCGGCGTCCAGGTGTTCCTGGTCAGCGGCGAGGTCACCCCCGGCCTCTCCGGCGGCGCCGGCGCGGGCCTGCTCGACCGGGTCAAGCACCTGGCTCTGCCGACGCTGTCGCTGGCGATCGGCCAGGTCGCCGTCTACAGCCGCTATCAGCGCAACATGATGCTCGACGTGCTGGAGGCCGACTTCATCCGCACGGCGATGGCCAAGGGGCTGCGCAGGCGCACCGCGCTCGTCAAGCACGCCCTGCGCACGGCCCTCATCCCGGCCGCGACGTACTTCGCGTTCACCTTCGGCGCGCTGCTGGTCGGCGCCACCATCACCGAGTCGGTCTTCGGCTGGCACGGCATGGGCGAGGAGCTCGTCGCCTCCATCCGCACCAACGACGTCAACACCGTCGCCGCGATCAGCTGCTTCGCGGCGCTGGCGGTGCTGGCGGCGTCCCTGGCCTCCGACGTCCTGCACGCCGTCCTCGACCCGAGGGTGCGGGTGGGCTAGATGACGACGACGCTCCGCGAAGAGGAGTTCGCCGGGAACGAGGCCGGGACAGGGCGGGTCCGCGCGCCCTCCCGGGGCCGGATCGTGGCCGGACGGTTCTTCCGCACCAGGCAGGGCGTGCTGGGCTTCGCGCTGCTCGCGGCCATGTTCGTGCTCGCCTTCGCCGGGCCGGTGGCCTGCCCCTGGCCGGCCGCCGCGCTCGACTTCACGGCGTTCATGCAGCCGCCCTCGCCCGCCCACTGGTTCGGCACGCTGCAGACCGGCGCGGACGTGTTCGCCGTGACCATGCGCGGCGCGCAGAAGTCGCTGATCGTCGGCCTGCTCGTCGCCGTGCTGTCGACCGGCCTGGCGGCGGTCGCCGGGTCGTTCGCGGGCTATTTCCTCGGCTGGACCGACCGCACGCTCATGTGGGTCGCCGACCTGCTCCTCGTCCTGCCCGCCTTCCTGATCCTCGCGGTCATGTCGCCGCTGTTCACCAGCGGGCGGTGGGTGCTCTTCGTCGCCATGCTCGCCCTGTTCCTGTGGATGGTCACCTCCAAGATCGTGCGGGGCATGACGCGGGCGATCAAAGAGCGCGAGTACATCAAGGCGGCGCGGTTCATGGGCGTGCCCTCCCACACCATCATCTTCCGGCACGTCATGCCGAACCTCGCGTCCCTGCTCATCGTGGACGCGACGCTCAACGTCAGCGCGGCCATCCTCACCGAGACGAGCCTGTCGTACTTCGGCTTCGGCATCCAGCCTCCGGAGGTCTCGCTGGGCGGGCTGATCGCCGACGGGTCCAAGACGGCGCTCTACGCGCCCTGGACGTTCTGGTTCGCGGCCGGCGGGCTGATCATCACCATCCTTTCCGTCAACCTGGTCGGCGACTCGCTGCGCGACGCGTTCGACCCCGGCGCGAGGAGGTCCACGTGAGCGGCCGGGCGCAGGGCCTGCGGGACGCCGAGCCCGCCGTGGACGACCGGGCGCGTGACGCGCGGCCCGCCGTGCACGACCCCGTCGCGCGGGAGGACGACGCGCAGCCGGCCGTGCACGACCCCGTTCTGCGGGTGCGCGACCTCACGGTGTCGTTCGGCGACGCGCGCGCGGTCCGCGGGGTCGCCTACCACGTCGGGGCCGGCGAGGTGCTGGGCATCGTCGGGGAGTCCGGCGCGGGCAAGTCGGCAGCCGCCCTGGCGATCATGGGCCTGCTGCCCCGGCACGCCAAGGTGTCCGGCTCGGTGCTGCTGCACGGCCAAGAGCTGCTGGGCGCCTCCGACCGGCGCCTGGCGGGCTTCCGCGGCCGCACGATCTCGATGGTCTTCCAGGACCCGCTGTCGGCCATGACCCCCGTCTACCGCGTGGGCGACCAGATCGCCGAGGCCGTGCGCGTCCACCAGCGGGTCGGCGCGCGGCAGGCGGCCGAGCGGGCCGTCGAACTGCTCGACCTCGTCGGCATCCCCGACCCCCGCCGGCGGGCGCGGGCGTTCCCGCACGAGTTCTCCGGCGGCATGCGGCAGCGGGCGATGATCGCCATGGCGATCGCCAACGACCCCGACGTCATCATCTGCGACGAGCCGACCACCGCCCTGGATGTCACGATCCAGGCCCAGGTGCTGGAGGTCCTCAAGAAGGCCCAGCGTGAGACCGGCGCGGCCATCATCCTGATCACCCACGACCTCGGGGTCGTCGCCGGGTTCGCCGACCGGGTGCTGGTGATGTACGCGGGCCGGGAGGTCGAGTCCGGCGCCGTCCGCGACGTCTACCACCGTTCCCGGATGCCGTACACCATCGGCCTGCTCGGCTCGGTGCCCCGCCTCGACGCGGGCCGGCGGGCGCCGCTCGCGCCGATCGACGGCGCGCCTCCGAGCCCGTCCCGCCTGCCGCCCGGCTGCCCGTTCGAGCCGCGCTGCCCGGTGGCCGTCGCCGCGTGCGCGCTGACCGAGCCCGAGCCGGCGCAGGTGGCACCCGGGCACCGCGCGGCCTGCCACCGCGCCTGCGAACTCCCCCCGGCGCCCGGAACGGCCCTCGCGGGCCTGCTCTCCCGGACGCCCGCGGCCGGCGGCCCCGGCGTGTTCGCCCCCCTGCCGGTCATCACGCCCTCGCAGGCGCCGGCCGAGGCCCAAGCCTCGCCCGCCGCCCCCGTGTCCGCCGCCCTCGTGCCCGCCGCCCTCGTGCCCGCCGCCACCGTGCCCGCCGCCACCGTGCCCGCCGCCACCGTGCCCGGCGGCGCGGACGCGGCGCCCGGGGCTCCCCGCGACGCGCGGGCCGTGGTGCTGGAGGTCGGCGGCCTGGTCAAGCACCATCCGCTGACGAAGGGGGCCGTCTTCCGGCGGCGGGTCGGCACCGTCCGCGCCGTCGACGGCATCGGCTTCGACATCCGCGAGGGCGAGACGCTCGGCCTGGTCGGCGAGTCCGGCTGCGGCAAGACGACCGCGCTGATGGAGATCCTGGAGCTGGCCCGGCCGCAACAAGGGCGGGTGGTGGTGTTCGGCCGCGACACCGCGACGCTCACCCCGCGCGACCGCATGGCCGTCCGGCGGCGTCTGCAGGTGGTCTTCCAAGATCCGCTCGCCTCGCTCGACCCCCGCATGACCGTCCACGACATCGTGGCCGAGCCCCTGATCACCCACGGCCGGCGCGACACCGGCCCGCGCGTGCGGCGCCTGCTCGCGCTCGTCGGCCTCGACGCGGCCGACGCCGCCCGCTACCCGCAGGACTTCTCCGGCGGCCAGCGCCAGCGCGTCGCCATCGCCCGCGCCCTGGCCCTGGAACCACGCCTCATCGTGCTGGACGAACCGGTGTCCGCGCTCGACGTGTCGATCCGGGCGGGGGTGCTCAACCTCCTCGCCGACCTCGCGCGGCGGCTCGGGCTGTCCTATCTCTTCGTGGCCCACGACCTGGCCGTCGTCCGGCACATCGCCGACCGCGTGGCCGTGATGTACCTGGGCAGGATCGCCGAGATCGGCCAGGTGGACACCGTGTACGGGGGGCCGGCGCATCCCTACACGCAGGCCCTGCTGTCCGCCGTCCCCATACCCGACCCCGACAAGGAACGCGAGCGCCGCCGCATCCTGCTGGAAGGCGACCTCCCCAGCCCCGCCGACCCCCCGTCCGGCTGCCGGTTCCGCACCCGCTGCCCGAAGTTCGCCACCCTCACCGGCCCGCCGCGGGCGCGCTGCGCAGAGGAGGAGCCCGAGATCCGCCCGATGGGGGGCGACCACGGGGCCGCGTGCCACTACGCGGAGAGGCTCGGCGTCGTCTGAGGCGGCGCCGGCACCGAAAGTTCGAGACCGGGAGGAAACGTGACCACAGTTCGCAGGCGCGCGCTCGCCGCCGCCCTGGCAGCCGCCGTGCCGCTCACGGCCGCGGCCTGTGGGGGCGGCGCGGACGGCGGCCACGGCCGCGCCGGCGACGCGCCGTCGTCCGTCAAGGCCTTCGACATCAACCCGATGCCCCGCGAGCGGGTCAAGGACGGCGGCACCCTGCACTGGGGGCTCACCGAGTTCCCCACCCAGTGGAACCTCAACCACGTCGACGGCAACCTCGCCGAGGTCAAGAAGGTCGTCAACGCCCTCATGCCCGCCGCCTTCCGCTCCGACGAGAAGGCCTCGCCCACGCCGAACACCGACTACGTCACCGACGCCCGGGTCACCGCGACCAACCCCCGCCAGATGGTCACCTACACCCTCAACCGCAAGGCCCGCTGGTCGGACGGCAGGCCGATCACCTGGCAGGACTACGAGGCCCAGTGGAAGGCCCTGAGCGGCCGCGACCCCGACTTCCACGTCGCCGCGACGACCGGCTACCAGGACATCGCGAGCGTCACCCGCGGCAAGGACGACTTCGAGGTGCTGATCGCCTTCCACACCCCGTTCTCCGAATGGCAGTCGCTGTTCTGGCCGCTGTACCCGAGGTCGACGAACGCGACGCCGGACGCCTTCAACACCGGCTGGCTGAACCGCGTACCGGTGACCGCTGGACCGTTCCGGTTCCAGTCCTTCGACCAGACCGCCAAGACCGTGACCATCGTCCGCGACGACGCGTGGTGGGGCGACCGGGCCAAACTCGACAAGATCATCTACCGGTCGCTGCCCACCGACTCCCTCGTCGGGGCCTTCACGAACGGCGAGCTGGACGTGTTCGACATCGGGCCGTCCGCGCCCGACTACGCCAGGGCGGGCAACGCCAGGGGAGCGGTCATCCGCCAGGCCGCGGGGCCCGACTTCCGGCACTTCACCTTCAACGCGGAAAGCCCGGCGCTGTCGGACGTCCGGGTGCGCCAGGCGATCGTCCTCGGGCTCGACCGCTCCGCGATCACCCGGTCCGACCTGCAAGGTTTGGGCTGGAACGGGGCGCCGCTGCACAACCACCTCTTCATGAACACCCAGGTGGGCTACCAGGACAACGCCGGCGAGCTCGGCAGGTTCGACCCGGCGAAGGCCGAGCGCCTGCTGGACGCCGCGGGCTGGCACCGGGCGAGCCCGACCCGCCGCAAGGCCGGCAAGGAGCTCACGGTGCGTTTCGTCATCCCGTCCGGGCTCCAGCTCAGCAAGTCCGAGGCCCAGCTGGCCCAGGCCATGCTCAAGCGCATCGGCGTCACGGTGACCATCCAGTCCGTCCCCAGCGACGACTTCTTCGGGAAGTACGTCATCCCCGGCAACTTCGACATCGCGCCGTTCTCCTACATCGGCACGCCGTTCCCGGTCTCCAGCAGCTACGGCACCTACGCCGACAAAGTGAAGGGGTCGGACGGCAAGGTGCAGTGGAACGCCAACTTCGGCAGGTCGGGCAGTCCCGAGATCGACGCCGCGATGCGCAAGGCGTCCTCCGACCTCAACCCCGTGCGGGCGCGCCGCGACACCAACGAGGCCGACAAGCTGATCTGGCGCGAGGTCAACGTCCTGCCGCTCTACCAGCGCCCCCAGAACTGGGGCGTCAAGGCCGCCCTCGCCAACATCGGAGCACCCGGCTTCTACACCCTCGACTACTCCGACATCGGCTTCACCCGCTGACGGGGCGGTGGGCCGAGGGGCGGTGACGCCGGCGCCGCCGTACGGCGCTCGGCACGGTGAGCGTCCGGAGAGCGCTAAAGGGGTGGTTCGTCTGGGATGTCGGCGATGTCGTCCAAGGCGGCGGCGAGTTCGTCGGGATGGTCGCCGATGCGTTCGGCGATCTCCATGAGGACGTGCAGCACGTCGTGCCGGTCGTGGCCGAGGTCGAGCAGGCGCTGCGCGGCCTCCCACATCTGCTCGGGCTCGCCGTCCCACAGCCGCTTGGCGATCTCCTCGTGCCAGGCCAGGTGCTCGGTGAAGTCGGGGCGATCGCGCTCGGCCGCGTGGTCGATCTCCAGCAGGATGCGCCGGTCGGCGTCCTCCGACGGGCGCAACCGCGACAGGTCGACGTCGCCGTGCGTGCCCTCCAGCAACGGGAAGGCGAACGCCCTGCGCGCCAGCGCCGACAGGTCGCCGTCGGGCAGCAGACGTTCCACCAGGGACCGGTCCAGGCCGAAGGTCGTCGGGTCGCGGTAGGCCTCGGTGAAGCGTCCTGTGGCCTCCCACACGGCGTCCAGCGTGGCCCGCACGCCCTCCTCGGGCAGGCCGGTCTTCGGGGCGGCGAACCGCACCCACGACAGCAGGACGTGCGGCATGGCCTCCTGGTCGGCCGGGCTCAGCAGCACCTTGCGCGGCAGCCAGTCGAGCAGGAAGGTCTCGCACTTGGTCGGGCTGACCCGCAGCGGCCGGTTGAAATCCTGGTCGCAGCCGTAGTCGATGATGTGGTCGGCGCACCGGGACGCCGCCGAAGGATCCGACAGGTGCTCGGCGGCGTCGGAGGCCAGGAACTCCGCCGCGAGCATCGCCCTGCGGTCGCGGCTGTAGGGGGCCTCGCTGAGCAGCGGCGCGGGGCGCTTGCGGCCCGGGGGGAGCGCCTTGATGCGCGCCCTGGCGAACGCGTGGAAGGCGCTGTAGCCGTCGCTGACCGGCTTCGGCCCCTTGCGGCGGCCCAGTGACTCGGCGGTGGCCTTCATGGCGAACTCCAGCAGCGCCCTGGCCTGCTGCGGCTCGATCTCCTCGAAGCTCAGCATCGGGTTGCCCGCGGCCTCGACGCCGGCCTTCTCGAGCAGCTCGTCCACCTGGGAGGACACCCACGCGTCCCGGGCCATGCCGCGCATGTTGTAGTCGACGACGACCACCAGCGCGTGCGCGTCCTCGGGATGCTCCAGCGGCCGGGCCTGCCCCTGCGGCGGATCGCCGCCCGCCGGGGCGGCGGCGCCCTGGGCGGAGGAGGCCGGCGTCGAGGCGGCGGCGCCGTGGGAGGAGGCGCGGGCCGAGACGGAGGGGGCGGAGGCGGCGCTGTCGCGGCCCTGGGCCGCCGGGACCGCTCCGCGGTAGGCGAAGGTGCACACCACGGTGTCCTGGTCGCCGTAGGCGTCCCTGGAGACGTAGCAGCCGCGCGGTTTGACCGCTCCAACGCGCTCGGCCCAGCGCGGCCTGGCGACGTCGGACTCCATGAGGGCCAGCGCGGCGCCCTCGGCCTTGGCGGCCTGCCGGGCGGTGCCCAGATAGGCGACGGCGACCAGCAGCGTGAGGGCGGCGGGCGTGCCCGCCTTGGCGGCGTAGTCGACCAGCCCCTCGCCGAGGAACTCCTCCACGTCGCCCCGGCGCAGCCTGCGGCCCCACCACGCGCCCAGCATGTCGGAGACCATCAGCTCGGCGTCCAGCGGGCTGCGCACGGCGAGCAGTTCGCGGGCCGCCAGGAGCATCTCCGCGAACACGTCGTCCGGCGGCTGGGTCCCCCTGGGGTCTCGTCGTCGTCGGCGGCTCACGCCATTACCTTCTCGCATTCCGCGCCCGAAAGGTGCACGGAACGCCGCCTGGTGACCCCGCTGTTACCGTCAGGACCGGACTGTTACCGCGAGGAGCCCGCCCCCGTCATCGGCGGCGCCCCTGGCCGCCGCCTTTCGGCGGATCCACCACGAGCGCGGAGCCCGCCACCGCGAGAAGGTGCTCTCGGGCGATGCGCTCGACGACGGCCGTGGTCACGTCGACGCCGAGATGGGCCGCGCAGGCCCGGACGTCCTCCACGCAGCGGTCCACCACCTCGACGGGCACGCCCAGGAACTCGTCCTGAAGACGCGCGCTGACGAGCCCTGCGCCTCCCGGCGCCGGAGAACGCGCCTCGCGCGGTCCGGTGGCCGGTGAGCCGGTCGCTCGCGGGTCGGCGTTCCCTTCGATGAAACGCGTTGCTAGAGCAGGCATGGGCGGCTTCGCATCCTCCGGTGCGCCGGGGGACATCCATCCCCCGGACCAGTGCTCTGAGGGGGCGTGCGGTTCCCATTCCATCCTGTATCCCCGAGGTGTCAACCCCCTGCCGCCGTAAGGGTTCGGCACATCGGGCACCCCGGAGCCGCTCCTGTGGGAAGCTGTCTTGAGCGCGTCCGGCTTCGCGGGCGTGTCATGTGCCGTCGCGGCGCCTGGCGCCGCCGTCAGGGTTGCGGATGCCGGAGGGGTGGAGGCTTGGCCGAGGTGGCGCAGACCGACCTGGCCACGATGCGCGTGGTGAGAAAGTCGGCGGATCTTGCTGCACACCACGCCGCGTTTTTGACAGGATGCGTTGACCGCATCGCGGCCGGGGCTTCCGTCCGCGCGTGCCCATCGCCGATGATGTAGTGCAGATTCCGCGCTACCAATCACAGTTATGGAGATGTGCCTCGTGGGAGACCCTGGCACGCGACGGAGGTGCCGACCATGAGCGCCGAAACCTCCGTGCCCCGTCCCCGGGAGTCGGGTGTGGACATCTCAGACCCCGCCCTGTTCCAGGGCCTGCTCGCAGAGGCGCCGTTCGCCTTCGCGTTCCTCGACGCGACCGGCAGGTTCCAGCGGGTCAACCAGAGCTTCGCCGACGTCAGCGGGGTGGCCGCCGACGAGCATGCCGGCCGTCCGGCGTCCGAGATCGTCTCCTCCGACCTCTCGGCCCTCATCGAAGCGGCCCTGCGCAGGGTCGTCGAAGAGCACCGCGCGGTCGTCCACGGCGATCAGCGCTACCGCAGCATGTCCGCCACGGGCGAGCTGCGGCACTGGAGCCTGTCGTTCTATCCGATCCACGGCGACAAGGGGGCGCTCGCCGGGGTGGCGATGTTCGGCGTGGACGTCACCGAGCGCCAGCTCGCCGAGGAGGAGCTGCGCCGCAGCGAAGAGCGCTACCGCTCGCTGGTGGAGTCCCAGCAGCAGCTCGTGTGGATCACCTCGCCCAGCGGAGCGGTTATCGACGATGCCCCGCAGTGGCGGGCCATCACCGGGCAGAGCCTGGAAGAGTACCTGGCGTACGGCTGGCTGGAGGCCGTCCATCCTGACGACCGCCCCGCCGCCGAGGAGGCCTGGCGCGAGGCGCTGCGCGGCCGCACTCTGTTCGAGTGGAGCTACCGCGTGCGCACCCGCGCCAGCGGTTACCGCCACTTCGAGGTGCGGGCCGTCCCGATCATCCGCCATGGCCGGGTGGTCGAGTGGGTGGGCGCCAACAGCGACGTGACGCCGCAGCGCGAGGCCGAAGAGATGCGAGGGCGGCTGACCGACCAGCTCGGCGCCGCCGCGCTGCGCACGGCGCGCCTGCAGGGCGCGACGGCGCAGCTCGCCGAGGCTCTCACGGTCGAGCAGGTCGTCCAGGTCATCATCGACGTCGGCCGCACCGCCCTGGCCGCCGACAGGTCGGCCGTGGCGCTGCTCGACTCCGACCGCGCCGCGCTGAAGCTCACCAACAGCGGGGGCCTGCCCGATGTTCCCGGAGCGTCGGGCGAGGAGATCCCGCTCTCGCAGACGAGCCTGATGACCATGGCCGTCAACAGCCGCAGGCCGGTGTTCGCCGAGTCGCCCGAGAGCCTGAAGGCCCAGCTCGTGGAGGCCGGCGCCGACGAGACCGTGATCTCGGGCTTCCTCGCCGGCAGCGACGAGCGGGCGTGGGTCGGGCTTCCCCTGCTCGCGGCGGGCCGGGCGCTCGGCGCGCTCAGGTTCGCCTTCACCCGCCCGCAGAAGATCTCCCAGGAGGACGGCGTCTTCCTGGAGGCCCTGGCCGGGCAGTGCGCGCTGGCGGTGGAGCGGGCCACGCTGTTCGAGCGCGAGCACCGCACGGCCGAGACCCTCCAGCGCAGCCTGCTGCCCGACCGGCTGCCGGTGATCCCCGGCCTGGTCCTGGCCCAGCGCTTCCGCTCCGGCAGCAGGCACGTCCAGGTCGGCGGCGACTGGTACGACGCGTTCGTCCTGCAGGACGCCCGGGTGGCGGCCGTCGTCGGCGACGTCATGGGCAAGGGCGTCAAGGCCGCGGCCGGCATGGGCCGCATCCGCAACGCCATGCGCGCCCTGGCCCTCACCAACCCGCCGCCCGCCGCCGTGCTCACCGGCCTTGACCGCGTGTTCGACGCCACCGAGGAGGAAGAGCAGGTCACCACCCTGGCGTACATGGTCGTCGAGCCCGCCACCGGCGAGGGCACCCTGGCGCTGGCGGGGCACCCGCCGCCCCTGCTGGTGTCCCCGCAGGGCACCGCCGTGCTGTCCGACGGCGAGCCCGGCACGCCGCTCGGCTGGCCCACCACCCGCAAGCAGTTCCGGTTCTGTGTCCCGCCGGGTCACACCGCGGTGCTGTACTCCGACGGGCTCGTCGAGAACCGCAAGCGCGGTCTGGACGCCGGACTCGCAGAACTTTCTTCTGTCGTGGCGGAGGCGCCCCCGAAGTCCTAGGAAATCCTCATATGTTGCTTGACTTCCTGGTGGATCGCATGCTGGCGGGGTATGAGCAGGACGATGACGTCACGGTGCTCGCCGTCCACGTGCCGGCCGCCACAAAGAGTGACTGAATGAAACAGTCATAAGGGTTGCTTTCGGGTATCGGTGACCCGCTTCCGTACGCACTACTGTTCCGGTCGGCCTAGGGTGGAGGGCAACCGCTGTGAGGCGGCCGTATGGACTGCGGGGTCATGCCACAATGCTGGACAGGCACGTCGCGGTTCGCACGGCCCACCACCGAAAAGAAGCAAGCGCCCCTAGCGGGCACCTGGGTCCATTCTCACCATGCGTTCGTTCGAGAGGTGTTCGTGTCGCCTGCAAGTTCGACTCGCTCGAAGCCGTCTGAGCTGAACGAGCCCGTCATTCAGCGGCTCATCGAGCGTGGGCGCTCGCAGGGTTTCCTCGAGTCTGAGGATGTCCGCAAGGCCTTCGAGGAGGCGGACATCCCGATGTCGCACGCCGCGGTGTTCCTGCGGAACCTCAGCAAAGAGGGTGTGACCGTCGTGGTGACCGCTGCGGACTCGGCGGCGCCTAAGAAGTCTCGTGGCCCGGCCAAGCGTCGTACCGCCGCCCCCGTCAAGAAGACCAAGACCGCCACCGCGGCGGCCAAGGAGCAGCCCGATACCGTCACGGCCGTGGTGAGCGGTGCCGGGGGCGAGGTCGCGGCGACCGGCGAGAAGCCGGTCGCCAAGAAGCCCGTGGCCAAGAAGGCCGCGCCGGCCAAGAAGGCCGAACCCGCCCCTGACGCTCCCGCCAAGGTCGCCACCCCTGCAGCCCTCGCCAAGAAGGCCAAGCCGGAGGTCGCCGTGCCAGCGTCGCCATCGCCCAAGATCGAAACCAAGCCCAAGGTCGCCTCCGAGGATGACGAGGAGCTCGAAATCGAGGGCGACCTCGAGCTCGAGGACTTCGACATCGACGTGGAGGTGGACGCCGACGCCGACGCCGAGGCTGAGACCGACGTCGAGGCGGAGGCCGAGGTCGAGGTCGAGCCTGAGGCCGAGGCCGAGGCCGAGGAGCCCAAGGCTGGCGCCGAGGTCCAGAGCGACGACGAGGTGCTGATCCTCTCCGATGACGACGACGACGCGCCGGTCGCGCAGGTCGCCGCCGCCGGAGCCACCGCCGACCCGGTGAAGGACTACCTCAAGCAGATCGGCAAGGTCCCGCTGCTCAACGCCGAGCAGGAGGTCGAGCTCGCCAAGCGCATCGAGGCCGGCCTGTTCGCCGAGGAGCAGCTGGCCAACGACGGCGAGCGCCTGCCCGTCGACGTCCGCGCCGAGCTCGAGTGGATCGCCGAGGACGGCCGCCGGGCCAAGAACCACCTGCTGGAGGCCAACCTCCGCCTGGTGGTCTCGCTGGCCAAGCGTTACACCGGCCGCGGCATGCTCTTCCTGGACCTCATCCAGGAGGGCAACCTGGGCCTGATCCGCGCGGTGGAGAAGTTCGACTACACCAAGGGTTACAAGTTCTCCACCTACGCCACGTGGTGGATCCGCCAGGCGATCACCCGCGCCATGGCCGACCAGGCCCGCACCATCCGCATTCCGGTGCACATGGTCGAGGTGATCAACAAGCTCGCCCGCGTCCAGCGGCAGATGCTGCAGGATCTCGGCCGCGAGCCCACTCCCGAGGAACTCGCCCGCGAGCTCGACATGACCCCTGAGAAGGTCGTCGAGGTCCAGAAGTACGGGCGCGAGCCGATCTCCCTGCACACCCCCCTCGGTGAGGAGGGCGACAGCGAGTTCGGCGACCTCATCGAGGACTCCGAGGCGATCGTCCCCGCTGACGCGGTGAGCTTCACCCTGCTGCAGGAGCAGCTCCACTCGGTGCTCGACACTCTGTCCGAGCGCGAGGCGGGCGTGGTGTCCATGCGGTTCGGCCTCACCGACGGCCAGCCGAAGACGCTGGACGAGATCGGCAAGGTCTACGGGGTGACGCGCGAGCGCATCCGGCAGATCGAGTCCAAGACCATGTCCAAGCTGCGCCACCCGTCGCGCTCGCAGGTCCTGCGCGACTATCTCGACTGACGGGCCGTCACGGCCCCCGCCCGAGCAGGGCGGGGGCCGTCGGCCGTCCTGAGGCGGGCCGCCTCGTGCCGCGCCGCCCCGTGCCCGGGGCCTTCCCAGGGTGAGATCGGTCGCCCTTAACGCATCCGTAACATGCCGGTAGTAGCGCATGTCCCGGCGGCCCCTAGGCTCACCCGCCATGGGTGTGATCGAAGTGGATCGGGCGCGTGCTCGGGGGCCACGACTGATCGCAAGCCGTCCCTGGGCTGACACCGTGCTGGACGACGCGGTGACCGCACTCGGACGTGGTTATCTCGAACCTGCGATTCCCGCGCTGGTCGCGACCCGGGCTGATCCGGAGTTGCGCGCGCTGCGGGTGGAGGCGCTGGCCAAGGCCGCCGTGGGGCTCACGGGCGGCATCGAAGCCCTGCTCGCCCGAGATCGGGTCAACCCCGATCTGCTGCTGTGGCTCGGCCGCGCGCGCGTCGAGGAGGCGTGGGAGGTCAAGCCCGACGTGCGGGCCAGGGCCGTGCAGGCCGACCGGCTGCGGATGTTCCATCGGGCGATGGAGTCGGCGCGGGCCCCGCTGCTCGCCGCCGCCCGGCTCCTGCCCGATGATCCCGCGCCGTGGACCTCGCTGCTGTGGACGGCGCTGGCCCTCGAACGTCCGAGGGAGGAGAAGGACTCCATCTGGGCCGAGGCCTGGCGCCGCCATCCCACCTCCTACGCCGCCCACGTCGCCCGCCTGGTCACGCTGTCGCCCGGGTGGGGCGGCACGAGCCAGGAGATGTTCGACTTCGCCCGCGCCGCCGGTGCGGCGGCGCCCGACGGCGACGCTCTGTGGGCGTTGCTGCCGCTGGCCTACTTCGAGCACGTCGCGGGGGAGCGCTCGGGACGGTCGCGCGCGTGGGTGTCCTACGAGGTGCAGCGCGAGATCAGCGCGGCGTCCGGACGCTGGCACGACGGCCGGGGCGCCCGGCGGCATCCGCGCGCCGTCGAGGCCCACAACGCGTTCGGCGCGGCCTTCTACCTCGCCGAGATGCGACGGCCGGCCAGAGGGCATCTGTCGCGCACCGGAGGCAGGTTCAGCGACCTGCCTTGGTCGCATCTGGGCGATCCGGCCAAGGAGTTCCACAAGGCGTGCTCGCGGCTGAATGTGATCACGAACGGATAACGACGTCGAGGACGCGGGAGCCGCCCTTCGGGGGCGCGGCGCCCAGCTCGGCGGTGTGGCCGAGGGCGGTCAGCAGCTCGGCCAGCTCCTGCGGAGTGCGCGGGTCGGCCCCGGACTCGGCCAGTGACCGGGCGACCGCCCCGCGCGTGGCCTTCGCCATGTGGCTCACCACGGTGCGGACGCCGGCCGACTCCCTGAGCACGCGCACCGTCACCGCGCGTGGCCCGGGCTGCCATGCCTGCGCGTACGTCGAGGACCGCAGATCGACGATCATGCCTTTCCCGCCGTCCAGGACCTCCCGCAGGTTTGGGCGCCAGTGGGCCGCCAGGCCGCCCAGAGGCGGCAGGCGCACGCCCATGGACAACCGGTAGGGGGGCACGCGGTCGGTGAGCCGCAGCGCGCCCCACAGCCCCGAGAAGACGATCACCCGGTTGTACGCGCGGCGGCGCGCCCGGGCGTCCAGCGAGCCGATCGCGAGGTTGTCGTAGAGCACGCCGGTGTACAGGCGCGAGGCCGGCAAGGTGGCGGCGGTGCGCAGGTCGAGGTTCCTGCCGAGCTCGCCGGCCTGGCCGGGGGACAGGCCGAGCACCGCCATGGCCTCCTGCGGCGGCCCCTTGACCAGCGCGTCCAGCGCGTCGAGGACCTTCTCGCGGGCCGAGGTGAGCTCGGGGAAGGACAGGGAGCCGAGGTCCAGAGGGGCACCGTTGCCACGGGCGGCCTTTCCCTCGGAAGGCGGCAGCAGGATGAGCACGGCTCCCGATCCTAGCTCCCGCAGGTCAGGAGGGTGGCGGCCGGCCGGGGCCACGCCCGGGGGCCGGGGCCGCGGCGGGCGCCCATCCGATCCGGGTATGAGTGATCGGCTAGAGTCTGCGCTGATGAGCGGGGAATGCGTGGATATTGAGGCCCTTGTCCATCAGGCGTGGCCGGCGCCGCACCAGGAGACGGTCGACGGCTGGGTCCTGCGCTACGCCGACGGCGTCACCAAACGCGCCAACTCCGTGCTTCCGTGGGGCGAGCCGGGCGACCTGGATGAGGCGATCGGCGCCGCGGAGAGGTTCTACGCCGAACGCGGGCTGCCGTGCGTCTTCTCCATGGGACCGCGCGCGCCGTCCTGGCTGGACGGCCTGCTCGCCGATCGCGGCTACCTGCTGGTCGACGAAGCCTCGTACATGACCGCGCGGCTGGACGGCGAGACGCTCCCCGCCGCGCACCCGGTGACGATCGCCGAGGAGCCCACGGCCGGCTGGATGGCCACGTGGTGGGAGGTGGACGGCCGGTTCGACCGGGGCTTCGGCACGGCCGAGCGCATCGCCCGCGGAGTGCCCGCGAGCTACGCCACCGTGGAGGGGGACGGCACGCCGCTCGCCGTGGGCCGCTCGGTGCTCCAGGACGGCATGCTGGGGATCTACTGCATGGCGACCGTGCCGGCGGCGCGGCGGCGCGGCCTCGGGCGCAGCGTGCTGCGCGCCCTGCTGGCGAACGGACGCGAGCGCGGGGCCACCGGGGCGTACCTGGTCGTGCTGGCGCGCAACACCACGGCCGTCGCGATGTACGCCGCCGAGGGCTTCACGCCGGCCGGTCGCTACCACTATCGCGTGAAGCGGCCATCTGTCTGAGGTGCCCTGACAGGGCGCCTGACAGCGCGACGCGGCGAGCCCGGGGAGGTGCCCAGGGGGACACCGCCTCAGATCGCCGCGTTCGCGTTTATGAGGTTGTGCTCGGTTATCTGGCTCAGAACGACGGGCCGGGGCTCATCGCTCGCTGGCGTTCGTAGGGGTTTCGCTGAGGCGCGCCGACTCGTCCTGGATGTCGGCGCCCTTGTCGCGCAGAGCCGCAACGTGCCGACGCCCGTGGTGGGCGCAGAACAGTAGCTCCCCGCCCATGGGGAGGGACGCGCGGATGTACGCCTGGGCGCCGCATCGGTCGCAACGGTCGACGGCGGTCAGCGGCTTGGTGGGGGCGAGAGCTCCAGTCACGTATCGCCTTTCGGGTCACCCCACTGACGTGGGGATTTGGCGTCAGTCACTTGGCACAACATCTAACCCGATGCGGACGTTCCCAATCGCCTTCCAGATACGCCGAGAGCAGAATGTGTCGTTAAGTGACGTGATTCGGCCACGGGCTGACGCAGAACCCCCTGTTGGTGGCACGCTTAGGCGCGCCGGACCATCCGAAACGGTAGGCTACGCACACATGTTCGATCCTCAGTGGGAGTGGGAGTGACCGCAGTCAGCACGGAGACGGGCTACACCGCCCGTCATCTGTCAGTGCTGGAAGGCCTTGAGGCCGTCCGTAAGCGCCCCGGAATGTACATCGGCTCCACTGACAGCCGCGGTCTCATGCATTGCCTCTGGGAGATCGTGGACAACGCGGTCGACGAGGCGCTGGCGGGCCACTGCAAGCGCATCGAGGTCGAGCTGTTCCCCGACGGGTCCATCGAGGTCCGCGACGACGGCCGCGGCATCCCCGTCGACATCGAGCCCAAGAGCGGCCTGGCCGGCGTCGAGCTCGTCTACACCAAGCTGCACGCCGGCGGTAAGTTCGGCGGCGGCTCCTACGGGGCCTCCGGCGGCCTGCACGGCGTCGGCGCCTCCGTCGTCAACGCCCTGTCCGCCCGGCTGGACGTCGAGGTCGACCGCGACGGGCGCGTCCACGAGATCAGCTTCCGCCGCGGCGTGCCCGGCGTGTTCGACGGCGCGGGCCCCACCGCCAAGTTCAAGAAGAAGTCGGGCCTGCGCGACGGCGGCGCCCTCGGCCGCAAGGCCACCGGCACGCGCGTCCGCTGGTGGGTCGACAAGCAGATCTTCCTGCCCGAGGCCGAGGTCTCGCTGGACGAGATCCACGTCCGCGCCCGCCAGACCGCCTTCCTGGTCCCCGGCCTCACCATCGCCGTGCGCGACAGCCGCGGCGAGGAGCCCGTCGACGAGGAGTTCCGCTTCGACGGCGGCATCTCCGAGTTCACCGAGTTCCTGGCCCGCGACGAGGCCGTCTGCGACGTCATGCGGTTGCAGGGGGTCGGTCACTTCCACGAGACCGTGCCCGTGCTCGACGAGCAGGGCCACATGACCTCCACCGAGGTCGAGCGCGAGCTGACCGTCGACGTCGCCGTCCGCTGGGGCAAGGGCTACGAGACGACCGTGCGCTCCTTCGTGAACGTCATCGCCACCCCCAAGGGCGGCACCCACCTCAGCGGGTTCGAGCGCGCCCTGCACCGCACGATCAACGAGCAGCTCAGAGAGACCCGCCTGCTCAAGAACGGCGACGACCCGGTCACCAAAGAGGACATCCTCGAAGGCCTCACGGCGGTCGTCACGGTACGGGTGCCCGAGCCGCAGTTCGAAGGGCAGACCAAAGAGGTCCTCGGCACCTCCGCGGCGAGCCGCATCGTCTCCCACGTGGTCTCGCGCGAGCTGAAAGAGCTGTTCGCCAGCACCAAGCGCGCGCACAAGCTCCAGCTCAGGGCCGTCCTCGAGAAGATCGTCGCGGCCGCCAAGGCCCGCATCGCCGCCCGCGAGCACCGTGACAACCAGCGCCGCAAGAGCGCCCTGGAGAACTCCGCGCTGCCCGCCAAGCTGGTCGACTGCCGCAGCGACGACGTCGACCGCAGCGAGTTGTTCATCGTCGAGGGCGACTCGGCCCTCGGCACCGCCCGCGCCGCGCGCGACTCGGAGTTCCAGGCGCTGCTGCCCATCCGCGGCAAGATCTTGAACGTGCAGAAGGCCTCGGTGGCCGACATGCTCAAGAACGCCGAGTGCGCCGCGATCATCCAGGTGATCGGCGCCGGCTCCGGCCGCGGCTTCGACCTCGACGCCGCCCGCTACGGCAAGGTCATCTTGATGGCCGACGCCGACGTGGACGGCGCGCACATCCGCTGCCTGCTGCTGACCCTGTTCCACCGCTACATGCGGCCGATGGTCGAGGCCGGGCGCGTCTTCGCGGCCGTGCCGCCCCTGCACCGCATCGAGATCATCAACCCGGGCAAGGGCAAAGAGAAGTACGTCTACACCTACTCCGACGCCGAGCTCCTGCGCGTCCTGCGCGATCTTGAGCGCCGGGGCAAGCGCTGGAAGGATCCCATCCAGCGCTACAAGGGTCTGGGCGAGATGGACGCCGACCAGTTGGCCGAGACGACCATGGAGCCGCGCCACCGCACCCTGCGCCGGGTCCGCATCGAGGACGTCGAGGCTGCCGAGCAGATCTTCGCGCTGCTCATGGGCAGCGACGTGGCCCCCCGCCGCGAGTTCATCGTCAGCAGCGCGGCCGAGGTCGACCGCGACGCCATCGACGCCTGACGCCTCGCCGCGAGCGAAGTCGTGAAGGCCGGGAGGTTCCTCCCGGCCTTCATCCGTTCACGGTGGTGACCGCGGGGGTCAGAGTTCGACCGGCATGAGCTTGCCGGTGTGGACGTCGTACACCGCCCCCCCGACGGCCAGGCGGTCGGGGAGGTACGGGTAGGTCCGGATGCGGATCATGTCGCGTCGCAGCGCCGCGTCCTGGTCGGGAACGGTGTGGAACTCCAAACTGCGTGTGTCGATGCCGTACTGCGAACTGATCAGCTCGTGGACGTCCTCGTCCGTCGACTTGGCCATCCGGCAGTCGGTGTGCGGCATCACCAGCACGCGGTCGACCCCGAGGAGGTACACCGCGAGGACGAGCGTCCGCAGGACGTCGTCGGTCACGCGTGCCCCCGCGTTGCGCAGGATCTTGGCGTCGCCGGCCGAGAGACCGAGCAGGTTGAGCGGGTCGATGCGCGAGTCCATGCAGGTCACCACGGCGAGGCCGCGTCTGGCATGGCCGGTGAGCTCGCGGTGCTGGAATGATCTGGCGAAATCCTCGTTGGCGGCGAGCAGATCGTCGAAGGCTTCCGTCATGGTGTCAATATTCCCGGATGCCGGTTTGGTGAATACCGGCGGGGGGCCTCATAAGAGGGTTCGCAAAGATCCCACGATCACGCGTCACCATGAGTGATGATGTTCCCACTCTCAGTGAAAGATCGTGAAGGGGCTTCGTTGTGGGGACGACCGATTCGCTCGCCGGCCATCTGCGCGCGCGGGCCAGGTGGCGGCTCGACCGGGTGCAGTCCCGTGACGGCGGCTGGAACGCGCGCTGCGCGCTCGCCCTGCTGGACGCCGCGGCCTATGTGCTGGCCCTTCCCGGCGACGACCCGCTGATCACCGCTCTGGAGGACGCCGGCTGCTTCGGGGCGTACGGCTGCGGCGACTTCGAGCCGGGGGAGGCGGTGGCCAGGCTCATCGACTCCTGGCACGACGGCGAGCCCTGGGAGCTTCTCACGGCCATCCCCGCCGCCGCCGAGGCCGACGGTCTGCCCTCCCCTCACTGACCCCTCTCCCGGGCTTGCAACGCCCGGCGAGGCCGCCCCCAGGGGCCGCCGAGGCGTGCGCTCACCGGCGGATGGTTCGACGAGAATTCTTCGCGGGCGATGTCGAGGACGCCGGGCGGGCTCCGACCACCTGGCGAGAGGCGGCCACAATGGTCGCCTGCCCATCGCAAGGAGCGAACCGTGAAGTACATGCTGCTGATCCATAACCGCCCGGGCTTCGTCGAGGAGCTGTCCGAGGCCGACCGCGCCGAGCTGTTCGGCCAGGTCGACTCGATCATGGCGGAGCTGTCGAAGACCGGCGAGCTGCTGGGCGGCGGGGCGCTGGCGGACCCGGCGCAGACCAGGACCGTCCGCGTCCGCGACGGCGTCGCGGCCGTCACCGACGGGCCGTTCATCGAGGCCAAGGAGCAGTTCGCCGGTTACCTGCTCGTGGAGTGCGACACGACCGAGCGCGCCGTCGAGATCGCCGCGAGCTGGCCCGACGCCCGGTACTTCGCGATGGAGGTGCGGCCCCTCGTGCACCAGTCGGAGCCGGACGCCTGAGCGGCGGTCCCCTCCCTCCTCGCCGGTCGGTTCCGGCCGTCTCGGCTCTCGTCGCCGAGCGGTCGGGCCGTTTGGCGAGCGGTGCTCGGGTATGCGGTGATACGGCCGGCCCTTTTGGGGGTTTGGCTGTCCGCTACACACCCCCCCACCCAGAGGCACCCCCCCAAAAGGGCCAACAATGGCGCAAACAACGGGAAGAAAAAAAGGGTTTCT
>NZ_JBVJHR010000019.1:176483-208137 GCF_055586705.1 Sphaerisporangium sp. NPDC049457
ATCGACCCCGCCCCCCCCTCCCTTCCCCCCCCTCCCCCCCCCCCCCCCCCCCCCCCCCCCCCCCCCCTCTCCCCCCCCCCCCCCCTCCCCTCCCTCCCCCCCCCCCCCCCCCCCCCCCCCCCCCCCCCCCCCGGCCCGCGAAGCATACCCGCGCCGGGCGACACCACCGCAGGGTGATCAACGGTGTCGAGAACGGCGGAAGGAAGAGGAGTGTCGATGGCGGCGATCGCACGCATGCGGAACATCGTCCTGGACTGTCCCGATCCGAAGGCGCTGGCCGAGTTCTACTCGGCCGTGATCGGCTGGAAGGTCACCGACGAGGACGACGAATGGGTCAACCTCAGCGACGGCGGCCAGATCAGGCTGTCGTTCCAGCGGGCGGCCGACTACCAGCCGCCCAACTGGCCCAGCGCGGAACACCCGCAGCAGCTGCACCTGGACTTCACGGTCGACGACCGCAAGGAGGCCGAGCAGGAGGTTCTCGCGCTCGGCGCCGTCAGGCACCCGTACCAGCCCGGCGAGCCCGACGACGACTTCACCGTCTTCCTCGACCCCGCGGGCCACCCGTTCTGCCTCTGCGACGCCCACTGACGCGCCCGGACGCCCCCTGGCGGCGTGCCCGGCCGAGGGCGCCGCGACCCCGTCCGCGGACAGGCGTGGTCACGGGCTCCTCGGCCGGCTCGCCGAGCCTCACTGAGCGTCGGCGTCGCCCGAGGCCCCCTGCTGGGCGAACGCGTCCGTGGCGCCCTCGGGCACGCTGCCCAGGGCTCCGCCGATCGCCGAGACCGGCGCGGTCAGGCGGACGCCCGAGCCGTCGCGGCGGCCAAGCTCGCCGGGGAGCTCGACCGGCTTGCCCGTGGACGACACGGCCTTGATCGGCGCCGGGCCCGCCCACGCGAGGATGAGCGCGTCCTCGCCCTTGAGGAACCGCTGGGCCCGCACACCGCCCGTGGCCCGTCCCTTGGGCGGATATTCGGCGTAGTCGGAGACCTTCGCGCCTCCGGGTTCGGTGCCCGGAAGCGCGGTGGCCGACCCCGCGACGGTCACGACCCGGGCTTCCCGGGCCGGGTCGACGGCGCCGAACCAGATGACCTTCGCGCCGCCGTCCAGCCGGATGCCGGTCATGCCGCCGGCCGGACGCCCCTGCGGGCGCACCGCCGAGGCGGAGTAGCGCAGCAACTGCGCGTCCGAGGTGATGAACACCAGGTCGTGGTCCTCGGACGTCAGCTCGACGGCGCCGACCACGCTGTCGCCGGGCTTGAGCCCGATGACCTCGAAGTCGTTGCGGTTGGCCGGATAGTCGGGCACGACGCGCTTCACCATGCCCTGCGCGGTGCCGAGCGCGAGCCCGGCGCCCTCGGGGTCGAGCGAGCCGAGGCCGACGACCAGTTCGCCGGGGGTCAGCGTGACGTACTCGCTGACCGGGTGGCCGCCCGACAGGGACGGCGGGCTGGCCGACGGCGGCAACGTCGGCAGATCGACCACCGACACCCTGATCAGACGCCCGGCCGAGGTCACCACGCCCACCTCGCCCCGCACGGTGGAACGCACCACTGAGACCAGCACGTCATGGGCCGAACGTTCGTCGCCGGAACCGAGCGGCGAGGCGTCCGAGGTGCGGGCCAGCAGGCCCGTCGAGGACAGCAGCACCATGCACGGGTCGTCGGCGACCTCCAGCGGGATGGCGCCCGGGGTGGTGACCACCCCGCCCTCCAGCAGGACGGTGCGGCGGGGCGTGCCGTACGTCTTGGACACCCCGGCCAGCTCGTCGGACACGACGCGGCGCAGGCGGTCCTCGGAGGACAGGATGGCGGTCAGCTCGGCGATCTCGTCCTGCAGGGTCTGCCGTTCGCGGTCGAGCTCCAGCTTGTCGTACCGGGTGAGGCGGCGCAGCGGCGTGTCGAGGATGTAGTTCGCCTGGGTCTCCGACAGCTCGAAGATCTGCATGAGCCGCGTGCGCGCCTCGGCGGAGTCCTCGGAGGAGCGGATGACCTGGATGACCTCGTCGATGTTGAGCAGGGCGACGATGAGGCCGTCGACCAGGTGCAGGCGGTCTTCGCGCTTGCGCCGCCGGTGGGTGGAGCGGCGGCGCACCACGTCGATGCGGTGGTCGACGTAGACCTGCAGAAGCTCTTTCAGGCCGAGGGTGCGGGGCTGGCCGTCGACCAGCGCCACGTTGTTGATGCCGAACGTCTCCTCCATCGGAGTCAGGCGGTAGAGCTCGGCGAGCACGGCCTCCGGGTGGAAGCCGTTCTTGACCTCGATGACCAGGCGCAGGCCCTTGTGCCGGTCGGTGAGGTCCTTCAGGTCGGAGATGCCGGACAGCCGCTTGGAGGTCACCAGCTCCTTGATCTTGGTGATGACCCGTTCGGGACCGACGTTGAAGGGCAGCTCGGTGACGACGATGCCCTTGCGCCGCGGCGTGACCTGCTCGATGGTCGCCTTCGCCCGCATGCGGAAGGTGCCACGGCCGGTCTCGTAGGCGTCCCTGATGCCCGCGAGGCCGATGATCGAGCCGCCGGTCGGCAGGTCAGGGCCCGGCACGAACCGCATCAGCTCGTCAAGCGTGGCGTCCGGCCTCTTGATCAGGTGACGGGCGGCGGCGATGACCTCGACGAGGTTGTGCGGGGCCATGTTGGTCGCCATGCCGACCGCGATGCCCGTGGCGCCGTTCACCAGCAGGTTCGGGAAGGCGCTCGGCAGGACCGTGGGCTCGGTCTCCTGGCCGTCGTAGTTGGGCTTGAAGTCGACGACGTCCTCGTCGATCGACTGCACCATGAGCATGGCCGCCGGGGCGAGCCGCGCCTCGGTGTACCGCATGGCGGCGGGCAGGTCGTCGGGAGAGCCGAAGTTGCCGTGGCCGTCGACCAGCGGGAGCCGCATGGAGAACGGCTGCGCCATGCGGACGAGGGCGTCGTAGATCGCGGTGTCGCCGTGCGGGTGGAGCTTGCCCATCACGTCGCCCACGACGCGGGAGGACTTGACGTGTCCCCGGTCGGGGCGCAGGCCCATCTCGCTCATCGAGTAGAGGATGCGGCGCTGAACCGGCTTGAGACCGTCGCGCGCGTCAGGAAGCGCGCGCTGGTAGATCACGGAGTAGGCGTACTCCAGGAAGCTGGTGCGCATCTCGGTCGAAACGTCGACGTCGACGATCCGCTCCTCGAAGTCCTCGTCTTGCGGGGGTGTGGTAGTCCGTCGGGCCATATCGAACATTGTGCCGAAGCTCCGAACCACTCCGCGCCACGAACCCCTTTTACCCCCTCCCCCTTCCCCTCGCGCCGTGTGCGCCCGTCCGGCCGCTGCGGCGGACGCGATATGGCGGGCCCCGGCCAGGGGACCTTCCGCCAGTGGCGTGTTGATGGAGGGCGCCGCGTCGGCGAGGGGTGGTGCGGCGGGGGCCGGCGCCCTTGTGCGGTGGCTCGTCTAGCCTCGCGGGCGGCGGGTCCCGGGTTCGTTCGTTGTCCACAGGTTGGCGTTGACGGCCGAAAACGTCGCCCGGACCTGGTAGCAAGGAGCCATGGTTGACGAAAGCGGCCTCCGGGCCGAGGCCGAGCGCAAGCTGCGCGCCCTCGCGGGCGACCATGCCGTTCTTCGCGACGACCAGTGGTCCGCCATCCGGGCCCTGGTGGTCGACCGGCGGCGCGCGCTGGTGGTGCAGCGCACCGGGTGGGGCAAGTCGGCGGTCTACTTCATCGCCACCGCCCTGCTGCGCACCCGGGGAGCGGGCCCCACGGTCATCGTCTCGCCGCTGCTGGCCCTGATGCGCAACCAGATCGCCGCCGCCGAGCGCGCGGGCGTCCACGCGGCCACGATCAACTCCGCGAACGTCGACGAGTGGGACACCGTCCACGCCGAGGTCGAGCGGGGTGAGATCGACGTGCTGCTGGTGAGTCCCGAGCGGCTGAACAACCCCGACTTCCGTGATCTGATCCTGCCGAAGCTGGCCGCGGGCGCCGGTCTCGTCGTCGTGGACGAAGCCCACTGCATTTCCGACTGGGGTCATGACTTCCGCCCCGACTACCGCCGGCTGCGCACCTTGCTGGCCGATCTGCCGCCCGGCGTGCCGGTGCTGGCCACCACCGCGACCGCCAACGCGCGGGTCACCCGAGACATCGCCGAGCAGCTCACTCCCGTCCCTCAGGGTGGTGCCGCCGCAGCTCCGGCGGGCGACACGCTGGTGTTGCGCGGGCCGCTCGAACGCGACAGCCTTCATCTCGGCGTCGTCCGGCTGGGCACGGCCGAACAGCGGCTGGCCTGGCTGGCCGAGACGCTGCGCGAGCTGCCGGGCTCAGGCATCATCTACACGCTCACCGTGGCGGCCACCCAAGAGATCGCCGCCTACCTCCGCGACCAGGGGCACGAGGTCGCGGCGTACTCCGGCCAGACCGACCCTGCCGAGCGCCTGGCCGCCGAGCGGGCGCTCCTCGCCAATGAGCTGAAGGCCCTGGTCGCCACCTCGGCTCTCGGCATGGGGTTCGACAAGCCCGATCTCGGCTTCGTGATCCATGTCGGCGCCCCCGCCTCGCCCGTGGCGTACTACCAGCAGGTGGGCCGGGCCGGGCGCGGTGTCGAGCGCGCCGAGGTGATCCTTCTCCCCGGGCCGGAAGATCGCGATATCTGGGCCTATTTCGCCTCGCTGGCGTTCCCGCCCGAGCCGGTCGTGCGAGCCACCCTCGACACCCTGGCCGAGCAGGGCACGATGTCCACGGCCGCGCTGGAGACCAGGGTCGACCTGAGCCGCAACCGGCTGGAGATGATGCTCAAGGTCCTCGACGTGGACGGCGCCGTCAAACGGGTGAAGGGCGGCTGGCAGGCCACCGGCCTGCGATGGGCGTACGACACCGACCGATACGCCCGGGTCGCCGCCGAGCGTGCGGCCGAGCAGCGGGCCATGCTCGGCTACATCTCCACCACCGAGTGCCGAGAGGCCTACCTCAGAGGCCACCTGGATGACGACACCGCGCGTCCCTGCGGTCGCTGCGACAACTGCACGGGGGCGCACCGCCCGGTGGAGATCGCCTCCGCCGCGCTGCACCAGGCCCGCGAACGGCTCCACCGTCCGGGGGTGGATGTCGAACCGCGACGTCAGTGGCCCACCGGCCTCAAAGAGCTCGGCCTGTCCGGCCGCATCCGTCCCGATGTGGCGGCGGAGCCGGGGCGTGCCCTCGGCCGGCTCACCGACATCGGCTGGGGCAACGTCCTGCGGCGGCTGCTGGCCGAAGGGGCTCCCGACGGCCCGGTGCCCGACGAGGTGTTCGACGCGGTGGTCGCGGTGCTGACCGCCTGGGGCTGGGCCGAGCGGCCGGTGTCGGTGGTCTCCGTGCCGTCGGTGACCCGGCCGGTGCTGATCTCCACCCTGGCAGAGCGGCTGGCCGCCATCGGCCGGCTGCGCCACCTCGGCTCCCTGACCTACCGGCACGGCCCTCCGGGGCGTCAGCACAACAGCGCTCAGCGAGTGCGCGCGCTCCAGGCCACGCTGGCGCCCCCGGACGCCGACCTGTCCGGCGGTCCGGTGCTCCTTGTGGACGATCGCATCGACACCGGCTGGACCATGACCATCGCGGCCGCCCTCCTGCGCCGCTCCGGCGCCCCCGCCGTCCTCCCCCTGGCCCTCGCCACCACGTCATGACAGGCGTCCCGGCGACCCGGTCGCGCAGGAGGTGGTGGCACCCCGTGCCCGCGTGGGACAGGGGGTGAAGAGGTTACAGACGGGCGGGCGCTTCCTTCTCGCTGAGGAGAGGAGAGGGGGCGCCGTGCCCGGGTGTGAACGGGGGCGGAGGGGTTACAGGCGGGGGCGGGCGCCGAGGTTGGTGATGGCCTTGGCGGCGAGGGCGTTGCCGGCGGCCAGGGCGTCGGCCGGCTGCTTGCCTTCGAGCCACGGCTGCAGGAAGCCCGCGGTGAACGCGTCACCCGCGCCGGTGCCGTCGACGGACCGCTCGATGTGGTCGGCGGGCGCGCGCACGGGCTCGGCCCGGTTGTTGGTGTACCACAAGGAGCCTTCGGCGCCGAGCTTGATCACGACCTGCGGGAACCAGGCGGTGAGCACCTTGGCGGCCGAGGCCGGGTCGTCACGGCCGGTGAGCACCTTGGCCTGGGCGTCGTTGGCGAACAGCAGCTTGGCGCTGTGGGTCCACTCGAGGAACGGCTCGGCGCCGGTGCGCTCGAGCGGGGCCGCGGAGGCGCAGTCGACCGAGATCGACATCCCGGCACGGCGCGCGTGGTCGAGCGCGGCCAGCCCGGCGTCACGCGAGCCGTCATTGAGCAGCGTGTAACCGGAGACGTGCAGGTGACCGCCCTGGACGAACAGGTCACGGGGCAGGTCTTCGGGCGAGAGGGCGGCGTTCGCCCCCGGGTCGGACAGCAGGGTGCGCTCGCCCTTGTGGGTGACCAGCACGACGCACGTGCCGGTCGGCCGCTCAGGATCCATGACAAGGCGGGCGTCGACGCCGTACCCCATGAGCTCCATGTCACGGTTGCGGCCGGTGATGTCGGCGCCGCGACGGCCGACGAAGGCGACTTCGGCGCCCTCGACGGCGAGCCAGGAAGCGATGTTCGCCCCGGAGCCGCCACCGTGCATCGTGACGACGGCGGGAGTGTCGCTTGCCCTGGCGAGAGGGTAGCGGGCGCGTGCGACCGCATCGGTCATCAGATCGCCCACCACGACAACCCGGGTCATGATGTCACCACCTTGCTGGCACTACAGGAGGCTGCTGACAGAAAACCTAACAGCTTCAAGCCGGGGCGTGGGGCATAGAGCGGACACCCGTGCACAGTCGATGCACAAGCGTTGTCCAACGAATCGGACAGAGGGCCGCTTACCCTCATCAATGTGGAACCTCACTACCCGGCCCACCTGGAAGCAGACGTCGTGCTCGCAGACGGGGGCACCGTGCACGTGCGCCCCATCCGGCCCGAGGACGCCGACATCCTCCGGGCGTTCTACTCCCGGCTGTCGGAACAGTCCATCTATTTCCGCTTCTTCGGCCCGCGCCCGCGCCTGTCGGACCGCGAGGTGGCCTGGTTCACCAACGTCGACTACGTGAACCGGGTGGCGCTGATCGCGACGCTCGGCACCGAGATGGTGGCGGTCGTCCGCTTCGACCGGCTCGACCAGCAGGACACGGCCGAGGTGGCGTTCCTCGTGGAGGACGCCCACCAGGGCCGGGGCGTCGCCTCGGTGCTCATGGAGCACCTGCGCGCGGCGGCGCGCGAACGCGGGATCAGGACCTTCATCGCCGACGTCCTGCCCGCCAACACCCGCATGATGGCGTTCTTCCGCCACGCCGGGTACACCGCGCAGAGCCAGTTCGAGGACGGCGTCGTGCGGATGACCCTGGATTTGGCGACCACGGAGACCTCTCGCGAGGTCACGATGGCGCGCGAGCACCGGGCGGAGGCCCGTTCGATCGAACGGCTGCTCACTCCCACATCGGTCGTCGTGGTCGGCGCGGGCCGCGAGGCGGGCGGCATCGGCCAGACCGTGCTGCGCAACCTCCTCGGCGCCGACTTCAACGGGCCGGTGTACCCGGTGCACCGCGAGGTGCGCGCGGTGGCCGGCGTCCGGGCGTACAAGAGCGTCTCGGCCATCGACGGTGACGTGGACCTGGCCGTGGTCGCCGTGCCCGCCGACGCGGTGCTCGACGTGGTCGAGGAGTGCGCGGAGAAGGGCGTGAAGGGCCTGGTGGTCGTGTCCTCCGGCTTCGGGGAGACGGGGGCCGAGGGCCGCGCCCGGCAGGACGAACTGGTGCGCATCGCCCGCGCGTACGGGTTGCGCGTGGTCGGGCCCAACTGCCTCGGCATCGCCAACACCGACCCGAAGGTCCGCCTGAACGCCACGCTGGCCGCCCACCTGCCCGGCAGGGGCCGGGTGGGATTCTTCAGCCAGTCCGGCGCGCTCGGCACCGCGCTGCTCCAGAGGGTCGCGCAGCGGGGCATGGGCATCTCGACGTTCGTGTCCGCCGGGAACCGGGCCGACGTGTCGGGCAACGACCTGCTGCAGTACTGGGAGAAGGACCCGGCCACCGACGTGATCCTCCTCTACCTGGAGTCGCTCGGAAACCCGCGCAAGTTCGCGCGGCTGGCGCGGCGCACGTCCAGGGAGAAGCCGATCGTCGTCGTGAAGAGCGGCGGCGTCACCCAGGGCGTGCCGGTCGGGCACGCGGCGCCCGTGCTCGGCCTGCCGGACACCGCGCTGAGCGCGCTGTTCGAGCAGGCCGGAGTGATCCGGGTGGACGACCTCACCCAGCTCTTCGACGTGGCGCAGCTGCTGGCCCACCAGCCGCTGCCCGCGGGGCCGAGGGTCGGCGTCGTCAGCAACTCCGACGCGATGGCGCTGCTGGCCGTGGACGCGTGCGTGGCCGCCGGGCTGGAGCCGTGCCCTCCCGCCAACCTGGGCGCCCGCGCCGGAGCGCGCGACTACCGCAAGGCGCTGGCTGACCTGGACGGCCGGGCGGACGCCATCGTGGCGATCTACATGCCGCCCGTCCCGGGCAACGCCGCCGAGGTCGCGGCCGAGCTGGTGCGGGTGGCGAAGGAGACCGGCAAGCCGCTCGTGGCGACCTTCGAGGGCCGCATGGGCATGCCGGACGAGCTTCGCGTCCCAGGGGAGTGCGGGGACCCGGGCAAGGGGTCCATCCCCTCCTACCCGGCCGCGGAGGAGGCCGTCCGGGCCCTGGCCCACGTGGTCCGCCACGCCCTCTGGCGCAAGATCCCGCCCGGCACGCCTCCGGACCTGCGGGACGTGGACACCCCGGCGGCCAGGGCCGCGGTGGAACGCGTGCTCGTCGCGCGGGCGCCCGCGCCTGACGGGGAGATCGACGGTATCGACGTCGACGGGGTCGGCCAGGGTCCGCCCGAGGTGTCCCCGGCCGCGGCGGCGACGGAGGTCGACGCCGGCGAGCTGCTCGCCTGCTACGGGGTTCCCGTGTGGCCGTCGGAGGTGGTCTCCTCGCCCGAGGAGGCCGTCGCGGCGGCGGAACGACTGGGCTGGCCGGTCGTCGTGCGGGCCGCCGACCCCGAGACGTCCCACCGGGCGGGCACCGTGCGTCTCGGCCTGTCCGACCCCGGCGGCGTGCGGCGGGCGTACGACGACCTCGCCGGGCGGCTCGGCTCTGAGGTGACGTTGTCGGTGCAGCGGATGGCTTCCCAGCCGGCCGTGGCGACCGTGGTCCGGGCCGTGGACGATCCGGACTTCGGCGCGGTGGTGTCCTTCGGGCTCGGCGACATCACGGCTCGGCTGCTCGGCGACGAGGCGTTCCGGCTCGCTCCGCTCACCGGGGAGGACGCCGCCGCGCTGGTGCGGTCCGTCCGTGCCGCTCCGCTGCTTTTCGGACGGTACGGGTACCCGCCCGTGGCGGTCGGCGCCCTGGAGGACCTGCTGATCCGGGTGGGCCGGCTGGCCGACGAGCTGCCCGAGGTGGCGCGGCTCGTCCTCGATCCGGTGCTGGTGGGGGAGTCGGGGGTGAGCGTGCTAGGCGCCCGCGCCCTGCTGCGCGGCAGCGTCGGCCCGCGCCCCGACCGAGGCCCCCGGCGGCTGTCGTGACGGGTCCAGGCGAGGCCGCTCGCCGTAGGCGTACAACGCTCTGCGCGAACGTGACGCGATGCGTCTGTTGTGGTGGAAGTGGCGAATGGCCGCAGGGACGGTGAACCGGCGTGGGTCATCTCAGGGCGTACTGGACCAAGGTGGACGCCCGTGAGGTGAAACACCGCGCCGAGACAGGGCAGGATGGACCCATGAGGGAAACCCGAGTCTCGGCCGCTGGTTTGCGCGAGGCTATCGAACGCAGCGGCTACTACCCCGATCTCGTGGCCGACGCGGCGGAATCCGCGCTGGGTAAGGAGCAGGTGACGGCGTTCGTCGTCCACCATGAGGCCACTTTCGACCCTGCGATGGAGGTCCGCAGGCACGTCACCGTCGTGATCCTCTCACCGACCCGGCTCCTGGTGTGCCACACCGACGAGCACCCGCCCGCCGATGGCATGCCCACCTCTCACGCGTCCACGACCACAGAGGCGGTCCGGCTGAGCCGCGTCCAGTCGGTGGCGGTCACCCGGGTGGTTCCCGACCCCGCGGCGTACGTGCCTGGGGTTCCGCCCACCGAGGTGACGCTCACCATCGGCTGGGGGGCGATCTCCCACGTCGATCTCGAACCGGCCACCTGCGGGGACGAGAACTGCGAGGCCGACCACGGCTACACCGGCGCCATCACCGCCGACGACCTGTCGCTGCGCGTCAGCGAGGCCGCCGACGGGCCGGAGGCCGTCAGCAACGTCCTGGCCTTCGCCAAGGCCCTCTCCGAGGCGACCGCTCGCTCGGCGAGCTGACGACTTCGGCGTCGGTGGGCGCCGGCGGGCGCCGGTAGGGCCTTCGACAGGACCTGCGGGCCTGGGCCCGGCACGGCGTCCGCCGCGACCGGGCGCGGGCTGGCATGATCGAGTGACAAGATCGGGGCGCCGGCTGACGTGATCGGCCGACAGCTCGGGTGACATGGCGAGTGCGTGACCGCGTCGCGTGACCGCCCGGCCGGGGACGGCCGTCCTCATCAGGACGCGGCTCTCCACCGGGCGGAGCACGGTGCGCGGCGCATAGGGGTGCCACAGACGGCACGCGGATCGCCTGGTGTGGCCGGTGCCCGGCGTGGTTGACTCCGGAGACGGCCGGTGACCACCGGCGGGCCGGTTCCACCCGGCTCGGCGAGAGCCTTCCGGACCGCCGGCCCGCGAGGGCCGGCGTGCCCGTGGACCAGCGGACCGGCTGGACCGGCGGACCTCAACGGCCCCGCCGGCGACTCCGGAGCGGGGGACCACCGGTTCACGTCGGCGGCCGAACCGCCGACCATAGCGCGAGACAGGAGGCAAGGGGCTACCTCCCATGGCCGACAGGGCCGGGCGTCCGCCCCGGAATTCCGATGAGCCCGTTGATCAGTCCTGGTGACCTCGGCGATGCCACGATCCTCGATGTGCGGTGGCGCCTGGTGGGCACGCCCGGCATCGAGTCCTACCGCGAGGGACATCTCCCCGGAGCCGTCTTCTGCGACCTGGACCGCGACCTCGCCGCCCCGCCGGGCGCGGGCGGCCGTCACCCGCTGCCGGACGCCGGCGCCTTCCAGGAGGCCATGCGGCGCCTCGGCGTCTCGGGGTCCCGGCGCGTCGTGGTCTACGACGAGGCCGACTCCACCGCCGCGGCCCGCGCCTGGTGGACGCTTCGCTACTTCGGGCACCCTGACGTGCGCGTCCTCGACGGCGGCTACCGCAGGTGGGTCGAGGAAGGCCATCCGGTGACCAAGGAGGAGCCGGTCCACGAGCCCGGCGACTTCACCGCGCGCCCCGGCGGCATGCCGATGCTGGACGCCGCGCAGGCCGGCGCGCTCGCCGGGGACGGCGTGCTGCTCGACGCCCGCGGCGCCGAGCGCTACCGGGGCGAGACCGAGCCGATCGACCCGGTCGCCGGGCACATCCCCGGAGCCGTCAGCGCCCCGACCATGGAGAACGTCGACCCGGCCGGGCGGTTCCACCCGGCGGAGTTCCTGCGTGAGCGTTTCATCTCCTTCGGCGCCCTGCCCGAGGTGCCGGTCGGCGCGTACTGCGGTTCCGGCGTGACGGCCGCCCACGAGGTGCTGGCGATGGAGATCGCGGGCGTGCATGCCGCCCTGTATGTCGGCTCCTGGTCCAACTGGGTGAGCGACCCGTCCCGCCCCGTGGCCAAGGGCTGACGTCGCCGCGCTCCCGTCCCGCACCCGGTCCAGAGTCACCCGACCACGCCCCGTGTGCCCGGCGCCCCCGCCTTGTGCGGGGGCGGGTCGGTGCCCGATTTCATCATGCGCAGGGCGTCATGTCCGGGCGCCGCGTCGGTGAGATGGGGGACGGCGAGGCCCGCGTCCTTGCGCAGGTCGTCACCGCGCGTTCGTGTGCGGGCCCGCCGCCCGTCCGTGCGGCGCCCGGCCCAGTCGTACGGTGATCGTGTGTGAGGAGCCCTGCCGGTCGGCCAGCCGCCCGAACGTGAGCGTGAGCTTCGCGCCGGGCAGCGCACGCGCCAGGAGCGGATGCCCGCGCAGGACCTCGGCCACCGGCCGGTCCCAGGTCACGGTGAGCGTGTCCAGGTCGCGGCGCGGGTCCGCGACGGTCACCGTGGCCGTACCGTCGCCGCGCTCCCTGACGAGGACGGCGCACGGAGCGGAGGCGGCCAGCCCGCCCGCGGCCCCGCCGTCCCAGAAGTTGACGGCGGTGATCCCCAGCGAGGGGATCTGGACGGCCTGGACGCGGTCGGTGTTGGCGAGCACGCGCGCCCAGCCGGGGTCGGCGGCGCGGGCCTGGGTCGCCTCCAGGCTCGCGCCCGGCAGCAGCAGGTACACGTAGCCGGCCGAGACGGGGTCCACCCCATGGTCGAGCCAGAGCGTGACGTAGCCGCGGGTGACGCTTCCAGGACCGTCGCTTTCGCGTCGCTCGCAGGATGTGCGCAGCAGGCCGCCTTCCGGCAGGACATATCCCCCGTGCCCGGCGATGTGCGCCCACCCCGCCGCGCCCGCGGTGCCTTCCGAGCCCTCCGTGCCCGGCCTTCCCCGCGTGCCCCGCATGCCCGCCGTGCCCCCCGTGCCTTCCGCGCCCGCCGTCGTGAGGGACGCGTCGGTCCGGCGGTTGTCGACGATGGTCTCGACCGGAACACCGTCGCCGGCGGTGACGCCCGCGCCCAGGCACACCACCGCGTCGTCGAGGAAGATCCAGGACTTGAACGCCTCCATCGTGCTTCCCATGCCGTTCAGGTGCTGGCCGACGGTGGCGTACACGCCGTCGGTGGCGCCGCCCACCCAGCGCCCCGGCGGGCGGGTGTCACCCCACCCCTCTCCGGCGCCGTCGGCCAGCCGACGGGTCGAGACGGTCGTGCCCGGCAGGCGGTAGGGGTCGACGGTGGTCCAGAAGTGGTCGGAGTACTGGTCGCCGTGGCCCTCGGCCCACCAGTAGAGCATTCCGGAGCCGGTGTGCCAGCCGCGCAGGTTCTCGCGGTTGCCGTGCTCGTAGTGGCCGACGCGCGAGGAGGCCATGCTGAGGCCCGCGCACCAGCCGGGCCCGCGGTGGACGGCGCGGGCGCTCATCGCCATCAGCCGGTGCCCGGCGGGCTCCTCTGCCGCCTCGACCGTGTCATCGGCCACGATCGCGGCAAGGCGGGCGTGGAAGCCGATGTCGCCGTCCGCGGCGGCCTCCAGCATCGGAACGCTCGTGTCGCGCCGCGCCCACCCCTTCACCATGGCCCGCCAGCGGGCCCGCTCGGCGGCGGAGGCGGACTCGCCCAGCAGCAGGATCGCCGAGGCGATCTCATGCCCCCTGCCATGGTCGCCGTACGGCCTCCTGGCCAGGCCGCGGCCACGCACCATGTCCATGCAGAAGCCGTCGTGGACGAGCGGCGCGAACGACCTCTCGACGGCGTCGAGGACGACCTGCCGGTTCGGGTCGGTGATCTCCCAGGGAGTGCCGCGCAGCACCGCGAACAGCGTCGCCAGGCCGGTCAGCAGCGCCACCCCGTACCCGCCCTGATAGGGGACGGACGTGTGCTGGATGAAGGACCCGTCCCGGTAGAACCCGTCGCCGTCATCGACGTAGGGGAAGACCGGTGACAGGGCCGAGACGGCCAGCGCGGCCTTCTCCGGGTCGGACCTGAGGATGGCGCGCAGCAGCATGACGACGCACAGGTCCACGCGGTTGGCCCCGGTGCTGGTGCCGCTGTAGGAGGCGAGGTGGCGTTCGGGGACGAAGTTGTCCACGGCGTCCCGCAGCGCCCGGCTCTGCGGCTCGGTCAGATGCGAGCCGAT
This sequence comes from Sphaerisporangium sp. NPDC049457, assembly GCF_055586705.1. NCBI lineage: Bacteria > Bacillati > Actinomycetota > Actinomycetes > Streptosporangiales > Streptosporangiaceae > Sphaerisporangium > Sphaerisporangium sp. NPDC049457. Next base: position 190,286 of record NZ_JBVJHR010000019.1, read on the forward strand.
CAGCACGGCCGCGTCCAGGAGCCTCTTCGGCAGGCCGATCCGCCAGTGCCACCAGTTGCCCACCTCTTCGGCGTCCGCGGAGTACACGCGCCGCCGGTAGTGGTCGATGCCGGTGGCCACCGCGGCGGCCAGGCCGGCGTCGCCGGTCAGCCCGGTCCCAGGCAGGGCGTACGCACGGGCCATCGTGCGAAGCCGCGCCGGAGTGGCGACGAACGACGGGAACGGCTGGTCGGGCCACAACCACGCGTCGGCCGGCGCCATGGCGTCCCGGTAGCGGGCCGCCGTCGTCCCGAGGGCCGCCAGCCGGGCGCGGTACGGCTCCGCCGCGGGGTCGAACCCCGACCCCGCCGTCACCTTCAGCCATCGGTGGCGCAGCACGGTGAAGTGGCCGGCGAACGAGCCGGTGAGCGCCCCGTCGCCGTCGGGCGCGGCGGACGCCGGGACCAGCGCCCCGAAGGTGACGGCACCGCCGAGCCGGAGGAATGATCGCCTGCTGCGCCCGTTCACGGATGGATTATGGCCCGGTTCTCACGGCCCACCGGCTCTTTCGCCCGTGAACCACGCGTGGTGCGGCGAAGCCCGGCACCGGACACGCCTGTACCGAGGCGGGCGCCAAGCGCCTGTACCGAAGCGGGTACCACGCGCCTGTTCCGGGCGGAGTGTGCGCCCCCGCGCGCCTGTACTGGGCGAAGCGGGCACTGCGGGCGCCTGCACCGGCCGGAGCAGGTGCCGCGCTCCTGTACCGGGCTGAGCGGGGGCCGCGCTATGCGCCGTACGGGGGGAGAGGATGGCCGAGCGCGCCGAAGCAGGCGAATCCCTGCACGCCGGTCTTCTGGGACGCGATGGCCAGCGCCTCCGCCGGGGCGTGCCCGCGTGCGAGCAGACCGTGCAGGAGCGTCATCAAGGTCAGGGCCTCGTCGTCGCGCACGGGGACCAGCCCGGCGATCACGCAGGCCGTACCCCGGTCGAGGAAGGCGCCTGCCAGTCCCAAAGTGGTCCCGTCGACCGGGGCGTGCGCCATGCCGGCGTCGCACGCCGACAGCACCACCAGCCACGGCGTCCGGCCGAGTCCCAGCAGGTCGTAGGCCATGAGAGGACCGTCGTCCAGGGCGATGCGGGACAGCAGCGGGCTGCGCGCAGAGAAGAACCCGTGGGCCGCGACGTGCACGATCTCGGCCCTGCCCAGCACCCCGAGCACATCGGCCATACCGGCACGAACCCGCACCGCTCCGGCGGCGTCCCGGCAGGGAGAGGTCGCGGCGTCGCAGGTGGAGGAGAGGTGCTGGAAGTCGTGGACGCCCTGTTGGCGGTCGCGAGCAGCCTGCCGGCCATCTGCGGGGAGTTGTCGGTGGTCATAGGTGGCCCGTCGACAGTCGGGGGAAACCTGTTGGCGGTCGTGGGTGGCCTGCCGGCGGTCGCAGGTGGCTTGTCGGCGGTCGCAGGTGGCCTGCTGGTAGGTGCGGACGACCATCGCGGCTTCCGCGTGGGCGTGTTCCAGCCCTGGCCCCGCCACGGCCGCCACCAGCGGAACCCGCGGGTCGCCGGCCGGACGGCGGGCCGTGCCGGCCAGCCAGGCGCCGGCGCTCGCGGCCACGCAGATCGCCCGTCCACGGAACGGCGGCAGCGTCGCCCACGGCAGCGTGTGCAGCGCGCCGGTCGGCACGATCACCACAGGGCGGTCGCCGATGTCGCGGGCCAGCGGTCCGAGCAGCCGTGCCGCCAGCGCCTCGGACTCCCGGATGACCCCGCACGGGCCGGTGCCGGTATCCCGCAGGCCGGCTCGTCGCAGCCCGTACCTCAGCCGGATCGTCGCCTCGGCGGCAGCCGTGTAGGAGCCGAGACGCCGCAGCACGCGGCCTTCCGCGGTGACGACCACGGCCGCGAGCAGGTCGTCGTGCCGGACCAGTTGGACGAGCGCGGCGTCACCGAGGGCCGCGCGCAACCGTTCGATCGACGGGTCCTCTCCGGCGTGTCCCCGTGCGACCGCACGCCAATGTTCGGCCCAGCCGAGGACGGTGTCCGGCCGCCCGTCGCGCAGCGCCAGCGACAGACCGAAACCCGCGAGCCGCTCCCCGGCCCGCAGGGCGTGGGCCCGGACCCCTGGATCGCTCAGCCGCTCACTGCCCGCGGCGGCCTCCCGCAGGCCCTCGCGAAGCGCCGAGAACGCGCCTGGAACGTCTCCTCGCAGGGTGCTCCGGAGCGCCACAGCATGGTGGCGTACGAGGCGATGCGCCCGCCCGGCCGCGGGCGGTCCGTCGATGACGAGCTCCAGATCAGCCATCACCGTGCTCGGCGGTTGCGATGCCCCGACGCCGCTCCACCCGTCGGCCGATCCACCCACGGAGACATCGGCGGTGGTCAAGTGAGGGCCCGCGACGGAGAGAGTCGGTTCGGGTGCTGTTCCGGATCTGGCGGGGTTCGCTGGGATTTCGAGTGGTTCGGTGGAGAGGGTCAGTTCTGCGGCGGTCAGGCGGAGGGCCGCGGCGGGGGCGGGCCATCCGTGCGTGGCGAGCCGGGCGGCCAGCGCCCGTGCCTCCTCCGCCAGCCGATGGGACGGCCCGTCGAGGGCGATGCGCGCCCGAAGGGTGACCTCCTCGGCCAGCGGCACCCACGCGGCACGCCCCTGTCCGGCCAGTTCGCCTGCCGCGGTCTCCGCCGTCACCCGCGCCTGGTGAGGGTCGCCGACGAGGAGCTCGACCTGGGCCAGCAGCAGCCGCGATTCGGCGAGGGCGACGAGGGACCCCGTGGCGGCGAGATCGGGCACCGCCTCCCTGAGCAGCGCGCGGGCCTCCCCGGGAAGGTAGGCGGCGAGCAGGGCGCCCGCGAAGTCGGCGCGCATCGCGGCGAGTCGTTCGGGATAGCCCGCCAGAGCCTTTTCGGCGACATGGTAGCCGGCGAAGGCCGCAGGGATGTCCCCGCGCCGCGTGGCCACGAACGGCAGGTTGGCCTCGGCGAGGGTGGCGACGTGATCGAGCCCAGCGTCTCGCGCCACGGTCACACAGGCCGACAGGTCGCGAGAAGCGGCGTCGTAATCTTCCAGATAGGTGTGGGCCAGACCGCGGTTCAGCAGGGCCCCGGCCAGGAACCGCGGGTCGCCGGCGCCGGAGAGCCGTTCGATGGCCCGATCGCAGTGGGCCACCGCCTCTGCGGGCCGGCCGAGGCGCACCAGCGCGACGGAACGCTGGACGCCGAGCCGGGCCGAGTCGAGGCCGCTCAGCCCGCTCTCCGCGAGATCGGCGATGCGGAGCGCGCCGACGGGGTCGCCGAGATCGGCGCGGACCGCGACCAGCGACATCCGCGCCTGAGCGGCCCGTTCGGCCAAGCGGCCGACCCCATCCGGAACGGCTTTCCCTGCCGCCTCTCCGGCCGAGTCCCCGCCCATGGCCAGACCTCCAGCACCGTCTCCGGCCAGGTCCGCAGCCTCGTCTTCGGCTGGGTCCCCGAATCCGTCTTCGGCCGGGTACTGGGCTTCGTCTTCGGTCATTCGCTCGCAGAGATCTCCGGCCGTGTATCCGGACCCGTGCTCGGCCACGGTGATGGCCTGGTGCAGGTGGTCGGCGGCGGGTTTGAGGTGTCCGAGTTCGCGGGCGGCGAGCCCGAGTGCGCGGTGCGCGATCGACTCGGCCTCCCGGCAGCCGTACGCCCGCGCCCGGGCCAGGACGGCCAGCGCCTGCTCGCGCGCCCGCAGCGGATCGACCCCGGAGGTCTCCACGGCCTCCTGCGCCGCCGCGACCAGCCGGCCGGCCTCTCGGGCGGCCGTAGGGGCGCCGCCGTCCCTCCGGCGGGTTCGTGCCTCGTCCACGGCGGGTGTCTCACCGGCCTTGAGCGGCTTCACGGCCGGACGCACTGCCAGCGGGTCGCCACCGGCGGCTCGCCGACGCGGTGGCACACGATGCTCACCCATCCGTGGGGCAGGCCGGTGGTGGCGAAACCGCCGGTCTCGGTCGGGAAGCGGATCTTGCTGATGTGCGGCGTGCGGATCTCCACGCGGGATCCCTTGCCCGGCGCGGGACGCACCTGGCCCGCGAGGTCCAGGTGGGAGTCGCACACCGTGATCTCCACGTCGATGGTGACCCCGTCGGCGGCGAAGCGCAGCAGGCGCGGCTCTCCCTCGGCCGGGTGCCCGTCGGAGCGGACCCCGGCCAGCGGCCTGGCCGGCCGGAACGGCGGCCTCGCGTCGGAGAACACCCCTGGGCCGAACAACCCTGCCGTGTCGTTGGCCGGGGAGGCGTCGGAGAGGGGCCGGTCGCCGGTCGGGCCGGTCGTGACAGATCCGTGGGGTGGGCCGGTTGTGACGGATTCGTGGGGCGGGCCGTCGGGGGCGCCGTGGGCGGGGACCAGGTCGGCGATGACGGCGGTGGGAAGCAGGTGGGCGTACACGGCCTCCGCGTCCGCGACGACCCGCGCGGGGACGGGGTCGGTTCCGGCGGCGAGGCGCAGAGCGGCCAGGAGGTAGTCGTCGTCCGTCATCGCTCGTCCTCCATGAGGGACCGCAGGCGCTTGAGGCAGCGGATGCGGGTAGGTCCGATGCTGCCGATGGGCATGTCCAGCCGCCGCGACAGCTGGGCGTAGGTGGCGTCGGGCACCATGACGATCAGCCGCACCAGGGTCCGGCACGGCCGGGGGAGGCTGTCGACCGCCGTCCACAGCCGCCGCCCCTGATCGCGGCTGAGCAACGCCGCGGCGGGGTCGTCGCCCGTGGGCGCCGGGAGGTCGGTGGGCAGCCCGGACGGCCGGTCGCCGGCCCGCCTGCGGCCGATGCGCGACGCCTCGTGCCGCGTGGTGGTGATCAGCCAGCCGCCGACGCGCTCGGGATCGCGGATGGTGTGCCGGCTTTCGACCAGGCGGAGCCAGGCGGCCTGCACCGCGTCGCCCGCGTCTGCGGGGCCGAGGCCGGACGCGCGGGCGACCGCCCACATGCGGTGCGCGAAGCGGGCGACCAGGTCGCGCCAGGCCGTCTCGTCGAGGAGGTCGAGGTCCAATGCCATGGGAACACTTCAGGTGATGGGGGAAACGCACTCGGTGAGCACCCTAGCGAGGACCTGGGACGTGGACCCCGAGATCGGGAAAACGCCTGCCGCCCGCCACGCCGAGGACGTGCCGCGCCGCCTCGCCGGGGGACAGGTGGCGGGCCGCGGCGGCGACGGCTCCGGCCACGGCGGCGGCCGCGAACGACGTCCCGCTCCACAAGGCGTAGCCGTCGAACGGGTGAAAGTCCACGAAACTGCTGGTCAAGGCTTCGCCACGTGAGCAGGCGTCCACCCAGGGGCCGTAGGCGGACCACCGCGCCCGTGTGGTCTCGGTGGAATCGAGCGCGCCCACGGCGATGACGCCGGGCATCGCGGCCGGCCAGAAGGGCCGCGAGGAGGCGGTGTTGCCCGCGCAGGCGACGACCACGGTGTCCGGCAGCGCGGCCAGCGCGCGTTCCACCAGCGGCGAGGGCCGGTCGTCGTAGGTGTGGCACCCGAAGGACAGCACCAGCACGTCGACGTGCGCGTCGCGCAGGGAGCCGAGCGCTCGCAGCACGCCGGCCTCGTCGCCCACCCCGTGGCTGTCGAGGACCCTGACGACGCGCAGCCGGGTGCCGGGGGCCTGGCGCAGCAGCAGGCCGGCGATGAAGGTGCCGTGGCCGGCCTGGCCGTCGAGAAGCCCGTCGCCGTCGGCGTCGAGGACCTCGCCGGGCTGGCCGGGGAACCAGTCGGCCCCTTCGAACCACGGGTGCGGGGCCAGGCCGGTGTCCAGCACGGCGGCCGTCACCCGGGACGGCTCGCCGCCGTCGTGAGCGAGGGCGGGCGCGGGCGCCGGAGCGCCGCACGGGCCTCCGAAGAACAGCGGCTGGCCGACGACGACGTGGTTGGGCGAGGCTTCGAGACCCTGGTCGCGCAACGCCGCGGCGAGCTCGCAGGGGTCGGTTCCCGGCGCCAGCCGCAGGGTGAACAGCCCGTCGGTGTACTCGGCCGACTGGGTCCAGCGTTCGGCGACGTCGTGGGAGCGGGCGAGCAGGACGCCCGGGCGGATGAAGGCGCGGCGACCGGGGAGATGCTCGACGGCCTGCACGTTCACGGCGGGCTCCTTAAAGGGATCGTACGGGGAGGGCAATCACGGACTGCGTCTTTCCCCATACGGACAGTTGCCAAGCGTGATTAGGTATGACCCGGCTCTGGTGCCCCGCCACGACGGACGGTAGTCTCTCCCTCAGTCACTTGTGATCATCCCAGTATGAGGACGTTGGGGAAGGCGCACCTCGTACGAAACGGGAGGTCCGGTGTCTGCTCGTGGCGTGCTGTACGTCCACTCGGCTCAGCCCGCGCTGTGCCCGCACATCGAATGGGCGGTCGCGGGTGTCCTTGGCATACCCGTCGACCTGTCGTGGACCCCTCAGCCGGCCCAGCCTGGCACTGTGCGCACACAGGCCGAATGGGAAGGCCGTCCCGGCACGGCCGCGGCGATCACGTCGTCGCTCATGGGCTGGCAGCGCATCCGTTTTGAGATCACCGAGGACGCCTCGCCCGGCGTGGACGGCTCGCGACATGCCTACACGCCCACGCTCGGCGCCTTCACGGCGATGATCGGCGTGTCCGGCGACATCATGGTCCCCGAGGACAGGCTGCGCAACGTGATGCTGATGGCAGCGCAGGGCCGGGTGGTCCTGGAGGAAGAGCTCGACAAGCTCCTCGGCAAGCAGTGGGACGAGGAGCTTGAGCCGTTCCGGTACGCCGGCGACGGCGCGCCCGTCCGCTGGCTGCACGCGGCCGTGTAGCCGCGAGCGGCCCCGCCGGCGCGGAGCCCCCGGACGCCCGCGCCCCCGGCGAAGGCCCGCGCCCTCGGACGCCGGTGCCGACGCCTCCTGAAGCCGGCGAACGCCCGCGCGCCCCCGCGAAGGCTGCCGAAGCCCTCCGAACGCCCGCACGCGCCCCCGCGAACGTGGAAAAGGCCCCGCACCGGGATTCTCTCCGGTGCGGGGCCTTCGTTCATGGTGGCCGCCTGGCGGGGCCTACAGCGGGATGTTGCCGTGGGCTCCCCGGGCGGGCGTCGCCTGGGCGAGGACCTTGGCGATGGCGCCGCGGGTCTCGGCGGGCTTGATGACCTCGTCGATCACCCCGATCTGGATGGCGCGGTCGAGGCCGCCCGCGACCTTCTCGTGCTCCTCGGCCAGGCGCGTCTCCAGGGCGGAGCGCTCCTCCTCGGGGGCGGCGGCGATCTCGCGCCGCTTGAGCACCCGCACGGCGGCGAGCGCGCCCATGACGGCGACCTCGGCGGTCGGCCAGGCGAACACCTTGGTGGCGCCGAGGGACCGGGAGTTCATCGCGATGTACGCGCCGCCGTACGCCTTGCGGGTGACCAGGGTCACGCGCGGCACCGAGGCCTCGGCGAAGGCGTGCAGCAGCTTGGCGCCGCGCCGGACGACTCCGTCGTGCTCCTGGCCGACGCCGGGAAGGTAGCCGGGAACGTCCACCAGGACGACCAGCGGCACCCCGAAGGCATCGCACATGCGCACGAACCGGGCGGCCTTCTCGGCGGAGGTGGAGTCCAGGCAGCCGGCGAGCCGCATCGGGTTGTTGGCGATGATGCCGACCGTGCGGCCGCCGAGGCGGCCCAGCGTCGTGACGATGTTGGGCGCCCACTTGGGGTGCAGTTCGACGCCGGGCTCGTCGAGCAGGCCGTTGACCAGCGGCTGCACGGAGTACGCGCGGCGCGGCTCGTCGGGCAGCAGGCCGGAGAAGTCGACGTCCTGCACCGATTCGGGGCGGACGCGGCCCTGGTGGCCGAGCAGCACGGCAAGGCGGCGCGCCCGCAGCACGGCGTCGGCGTCGCTCTTGGTGACGACGTGGACCACGCCGCTGCGCTTGCTGTGCGGCTCCGGGCCGCCGAGGCCTGCCATGTCGATCTGCTCGCCGGTGACGCTGCGCACGACGTCGGGGCCGGTGACGAAGATGCGGCCCTGGTCGGACAGGATCACCAGGTCGGTGAGGGCCGGGCCGTAGGCGGCTCCGCCCGCGGCCGGGCCGAGGACCACGGAGATCTGCGGGACGATGCCCGAGGCGCGGGTCATCGCGGCGAATACGCGGCCCACGGCGTGCAGGGACTCGACGCCCTCGGCCAGGCGGGCGCCGCCCGAGTGCCACAGGCCCACGATCGGGACGCGTTCGCGCACCGCGACGTCGTAGGCGTGCACGATGTGCTCGCAGCCGGCGGAGCCCATGGCGCCGCCCTGGACGCGGGCGTCGCTGGAGAACGCCACGACGGGCGCCCCCTCCACCCGGCCCATGGCGGCCAGGGCGCCGCTGCGGTCGTCGGCGGGGGAGAGCAGGTGCATCGTGCCCTCGTCGAACAGGGCTGACAGACGTATATGCGGATCGCGAGGGTCGGCGGGGGGCTCCTCTTCGGAGGCCTGGGCCGCCACCTCGTTGTCGAGCACAGTCACTGGCGCTCCAAAATCAGACGCTGGCGAAAGCCACGGCGACGTTGTGGCCGCCGAAGCCGAACGAGTTGTTGATCGCGGCGATCTGGCCGTCGGGGAGCTTGCGTGGCTCTCCACGCACGATGTCCACCTCGACCCCCTGGTCGAGGTTGTCCACATTGAGGGTCGGCGGTACCAGGCGGTCGCGCAGGGTCATGATCGTGAAGACGGTCTCGATGCCGCCCGCGCCGCCGAGCAGGTGGCCGGTCGACGACTTGGTCGCCGTCACCAGCGGGTGGTCACCGATGATCTCTTGGATGGCCACGGCCTCCACGACGTCCCCCGCGGGAGTGGAGGTGGCGTGCGCGTTGACGTGCACGATGTCGCGGCCGGTGAGGCCGGAGTCGGCCAGCACCTTGCGGGCGGCGCTCCGGATGCCCGCGCCCGTCGGCTCGGGCTGGGCGATGTGGTGCGCGTCGGCGGAGTAGCCGACGCCGGCCGCCTCGGCGTAGATGCGGGCGCCGCGGGCGAGGGCGTGCTCCTCGGACTCGAGGACGATGATGCCGGCCCCCTCGCCGAGGACGAACCCGTCGCGGTCGGTGTCCCAGGGACGGGACGCGTGCGCGGGGTCGTCGTTGCGCGTGGACATGGCGCGCATGGCGGCGAAGGAGGCGATGTTCAGCGGGTGGATGGCGGCCTCCGTGCCGCCCGCCACGACGACGTCCGCCCGTCCCGTCCTGATCATCTCCATGGCGTAGCCGACGGACTCGGCGCCGGTGGCGCAGGCGCTGACGGTGGCGTGGACGCCGGCCGTCGCGCCGATCTCGATGCCGATCCACCCGGCCGAGCCGTTCGGCATCAGCATGGGGACGGTGAAGGGCGACAGCCGCTGCCAGCCCTTCTCTTTGTAGGTGTCGTAGGCGGCCAGGATCGTGGTGATGCCGCCGATGCCGCTGCCGACCACGACGCCGAGCCGGTCGGGGGCGACCTTGGGCGTCCCGGCGTCCTTCCAGGCCTCGCGGGCCGCGATGAGCGCGAACTGCTCGGCGCGGTCGAGGCGGCGCGCCTCGGGCCTCGGCAGGACCTCACCCGGCTCGACGGCCGCCCTGGCGGCGAACTTCACCGGCACGGTGTCGATCCAGTCTTCGGTGAGCGGCCGGACACCCGACTGTCCGGCGAGGAGCGCCGACCAGGACGAGGCGACGTCTCCGCCGAGAGGCGTTGTCACGCCGAGCCCGGTGACAACGACACGTACTCGATCTCTGCTCACTTGTTGCGCTCCTTGCGTTTCGACCTTGAGCATGGGGGGCTCAGACGCCCGGGCCGGGGGGCCGGACGCCTGAGGTGGATCTAGTTCTGGATGAAGTTGATGACGTCCTTGACGGTCTTCAGGTGCTTGAGCTGGTCGTCGGGGATCTCGACGCCGAACTCGTCCTGGGCGGCGACGGCGATCTCGACCATGGAGAGCGAGTCGATGTCGAGGTCGTCCACGAAGTTCTTCTCGGGGGTGACCTCGTTCGCCGGGATGCCCGTGATCTCGTTGACGATCTTGCCGAGGCCCGCGAGGATCTCCTGCTCGGTCAGTGCCATGTCGCGATTTCTCCTTGGATTTGTTTGCTTATCTAGGTATGTACGGGCGCCGTACGGGCCTTCCGTACAAGCTCAGGGGATCTCCACCACTTGGCCGGCGTAGGTCAGGCCCGCGCCGAAGCCGAGGAGCAGGGCGAGGCCGCCCGACTGCACCTCGCCGCGCTCGATCATGCGGCTCAGCGCCAGCGGGATCGAGGCCGCCGAGGTGTTGCCCGCCAGGACGATGTCTCTGGCGATGACGGCGTTGTCGGCGCCGATCTTGCGGGCGATGGCCTCGATGATGCGAAGGTTCGCCTGGTGGGGGACGAAGGCCGCGAGCTCGGAGGGGTGCACGCCCGCACGCTCGCAGGCCTCCTTGGCGACCGGGTGAAGCGCGGTCGTGGCCCAGCGGAAGACCGTCTGGCCTTCCTGGTGGAGGAAGGAGTCGCGGTCCTTGACGATGATCGCGTCGGCCTTGTCGCCGGCGCTGCCCCACACGACCGGCCCGATGCCCGGCGTCTCGGCGGGCCCGACCACGGCCGCGCCGGCGCCGTCCGCGAAGATCACGCAGGTGGCGCGGTCGGTCCAGTCGACCCACTGGGAGAGCTTCTCGGTGCCGACGACCAGCACGTTGGTGGCCGACCCGGCCCGCACCGCGTCACCGGCGGCGGCCAGCGCGTAGCAGAAGCCCGCGCAGGCGGCGTTGACGTCGAACGCGCCGGGGGCCTGGATGCCCAGGCGGTGGGCGACGCGGGCGGCGGCGTTGGGGATCTGCGCCTCAAGCGTGCAGGTGGCGACGACGACCAGGTCGATGTCGCCGGCCGACAGCCCACTCGCGGCCAGCGCCTTGCCTCCGGCCTGCACGGCGATGTCGATGTCGGTCTCTTCGGGGCCGGCGACGCGGCGCTCCTTGATGCCGACGCGGCTCTGGATCCACTCGTCGTTGGTGTCGATGGTCTTGGCCAGGTCTTCGTTGGTGACGACTCCGGCCGGCTGGTACCCGCCGAAGGCGAGCACCTTGGCGCCCGGGGCGCCCCGCATGATCCTCACTGGCCGGTCTCCTTGCTGGTAAGGGCGCCGGCGGCCGCGAGGTCGTCGGGGGTCTTGAGCGCGAGAGTCGCGACGCCGGGCAGCGCGCGTTTGGCGAGGCCGGTCAGCGTGCCGCCGGGCAGCAGCTCGATCATGGCGGTGACGCCGAGCCCGGCCATCGTGGCCATGCACAGGTCCCACCTGACCGGGCGGGCGACCTGGTCGACCAGCCGCCGGACGAACTCGGCGCCGCCGGCGACGGCCTGCCCGTCGGAGTTGGACAGCAGGGTCACGCCAGGGTCGCCGGGGGTGACGCCGGCCGCCTCGGCCCGCAGGTGCTCGACGGCGGGCGCCATGTGGCGGGTGTGGAACGCTCCGGCCACCGACAGCGCCCGCAGCCGGGCCCGCGCCGGAGGCTCGGCCGCGAAGGCGGCGAGCTGCTCGCGGGTGCCGGCGGCGACGATCTGGCCGGCCCCGTTGATGTTGGCCGGGGTCAGGCCGTGCCGGTCGATGGCCGCGAGCACGTCCTCCTCGACGCCGCCGAGCACGGCGGTCATGCCCGTCTCGGTGACGGCGGCGGCCTTGGCCATCGCCTGGCCGCGCTGCGCGACCAGACCGATGGCCTGCTCGGGGGTGAGGACGCCCGCGAGGGCGGCGGCGGTGAACTCGCCGACGCTGTGCCCGGCGAGCACGTCCGGGACCACGGGAGCCTGCGCGGCGCCGTCACCCTTGGTAGCCAGCAGCACCTCGGCGACGGCGAGGCCGGCGGCTACGAGGAGTGGCTGCGCGACGGCGGTGTCACGGATCTCGTCCGCGTCGGCCGTCGTGCCGTAGGAGATCAGATCGAGGCCGGCGATGTCCGACCACGCCGACAGACGGTCGCGCAGACCGGGGATCTCAAGCCACGGGGACAGGAAGCCTGGAGTCTGGGCGCCTTGCCCGGGAGCGACGATGACGAGCACAAAATCCACCATGCCCTGTAGGAGTTCACCACACTGCTAATGATCCGTACGAACTTTGTCGGTGGGTCTTTGTAGGAATCCTCCAGCGAAGGTTTCCGGACCGTTACCGAACCCTGGTTAAGTTACGGTTGCCCGCGACAGCCTTCCGAGGATCAGGCCGACCTGCAAGGTGAAGGCGGACCGGCCCTCGGTGGGCTGATAGCCCGTCAGTTCCGTGATCTTCTTCAAACGGTAACGCACGGTGTTCGGGTGGACGAACAACAGACGGGCCGTGGCTTCCAAAGATGTGCCCTGCTCCAGGTAGGTCGCCAGTGTGTCGAGCAGCGGAGTGCCCTCCAAGGGCTTGTAGACGTTCTCGATGAGCTGCTCGCGGGCGTCCTCGTCGCCGTCGATGGCCCGCTCGGCGAGCAGGTCCTCGGCGAGGACGGGACGGGGCGCGTCCGGCCACCCCTGCGCCGCCCGCAGCCCCGCCACGGCCGCGCGGGCGGAGTTGGCCGCGGCGTGCAGGTCGGGCACCTCGGGCCCGATCACGATCGGCCCGGGGCCGAAGCGCGGCACCACGTGCCTGGCGGCGTCCTTGATGCTGTCGGCGCCGCCGACGATGACGATCAGGCGGTCGCCCTGCACGCCGGCCAGCAGGTCGTGCCCGAGCCGCCGGCCCTTGTCGCGCATGCCGTCGATGACGGTCTGCGGATCGGCGTCCGGGGCGTACCCGGCGAGCACGACGACCGGCGAGGACGTCCAGCCCAGCGCCGCCGCCCACGAGTGCAGCCCGTCGTCCACCTCGCCGCGGACCAGCGCGTCCACGATGAGGGCCTCCAGCCGGGCGTCCCACGCGCCGCGCACCTCGGCCTCGCGGGCGTACACGTGCGCGGCGGCGAAGGCGACGTCGCGGGTGTAGCGCAGCATCGCCTGCCGCAGGAGCTCCTCGCCGCCGGGCGCCGCGAGCTCCTGCACCTCGGCCTCCACGACCTCCACGACGACGCGGACCAGGTCGACCGTCTGCTGGAGCGAGACCGAACGCTTCAGCTCGCGCGGGGCGGTGCCGAAGATCTCGATGCTCGGTGTCGGCCTGCCCTCGTCGGCGTGCTGGAACCACTCCACGAAGGCGGCGATGCCGGCCTGGGCGACCAGGCCCACCCAGGAACGGTCCTCCGCGGAGAGCGCGCGGTACCACGGCAGCCGTTCGTCCATGCGGGTCATCGCGGCGGTGCCGAGACTCCCCATCGCCCGCTCAAGCCGTCGTGCGGTGTCCTCGCGTACCCGGTCATTCACATCCCTAGGGTGCCAGGTCAGCGTGAGTGCGACAGCCTTACGTGCTCTATGTCACCACCGGGAGAGCAGCCGTCCGCGGCGCCGCGCGGAACTCGCGTGACGCCGTGCCGCCGGCGCGCGGCGGTCAGATCACCGCGACGGCGGTGATCACCCCGATGGCCACGTGCGTCACGGCGAGCAGGACCGCGCCCGGCTGCAGCGCCGGCTCGCCCACCAGCTCACGGACCTTGATGCCGGCCACCCGGTCGAACAACAGCATGCCGAGGGCCTGCACGACGATGCCGGTGAGGCCGAACACCAGCGTGGTGAGCAGCCCTTCCTGCAGCGCGCCGCCGGCCGACCAGATGGACGCGGCGACGATGAGCCCGACCGCGGTGAGGCCGGAGGCGGTCAGCAGCGCAGCGTTGGGGTTGCGGTCCTGCTGGATCAGCCTGCTGAGCCGGCCGGGCGTGGCCATGTCGACGACGTAGAAGCCGGCGATCAGCAGCAGGACGCCCAGGACCGCGTAGGCGAGGATCGCCAGGACTCCTCGTCCGAGCGCCTCCGCGAGGGGACCGGCGAGCGCGTTGGTCATCTGTTGCTCCTTGGGCGTGGCGGCGCGAAGCCGGTCATGACGGGACGCGGTGCGGGGCCGGTCATGACGTGATGCGGTGCGGGGCTGGTCATGAAGGGATGCGGTGCGGGACGAAGGAGGAGGAGTCATCGGTGATCAAGCCCGAGGTCTCCCGGATGCCGAGCCCCGCGGCCTCGTCCCCGACGACCCAGGCGCCGAGCACCGGGCGCCAGCCGTCGAAGTCGGGCAGGGCCTGGAACTCCTGGTACACGTGCCCCTCGGCGCCGTAGTCGCCGGGAGTGCTCTGAGCGCCCTCCGGGGTGACGACGCGCATCCCCGCGCCCTCCCGGCCGAGCAGCGGCTTCATGATGTGGGCGGGCAAGTCGCGCGGCCCGTCCAGGTAGGCGGGCAGCAGGTTCGGGTGGCCGGGGTGCATCTCCCACAGCACCGCGAGCAGCGCCTTGTTGGACAGGAGCATCTTCCACAGCGGCTCGATCCAGGTCATGGAGATCTGGTGCCTGACGGCCTGCGGGCCGAACGGGTCGGCGACCGCCCACTCCCACGGGTAGAGCTTGAACAGCGTGCGGATCACCCGCCCCTCCATGTCGACGAAGCGCAGGGCGCGGGGGTCCCAGCCGATGTCCTCCATGGCCACCGCCACGGTGGTCAGCCCGGCCTGCTCGGCGGTCTCCTGCAGATAGCCGAGCGTCATGGCCTCCTCGCCGGTCTCGTCCATGTTGGTCCAGGCGAAGTGGGCCGGGCCGCTCTGCAGCGGCAGCTCCCGCCACCGGTCGATCAGGCGCTCGTGGACGGAGTTCCACTGGTCGTCGCCGGGGTGGACGTCCTTGAGCCAGAACCACTGGACGACCGAGCTCTCGACGAGGCTGGTCGGGGTGTCGGCGTTGTACTCCAGCAGCTTGGCCGGCCCCCGCCCGTCGTAGCGCAGGTCGAAGCGGCCGAACACGTGCGGGTCGCGGCGCCGCCAGGACGCCTCGATCTCCGGCGCCACCCACTCGGGGATCGCGAAGTCGCGGTAGCGGTCGGTGGACACCACGTGCTCGACGGCCGCGAGACACATGCCGTGCAGCTCCTCGACCTGGCTTTCCAGGGCGAGGACCTCCTCCATGGTGAAGGTGTACTCCACGCCCTCGTCCCAGTAAGGGCGGGCGAGGTGGACCGGGTGCGCGGAGCGGTGGTAGGCCAGGCCCTGCGCCTCGATGGTCTTCTCCCAGCCGTCCCGCCGCGGGGACGCCCGTCTGCGCACCTCAGCTTCCCCCGATGCCGCGGCCGCCGAAGCCGCCGCGTTGGAGCACGGTGCCCGAACGGCTGCTGACGTGCGCGTTGGCCGGTCTGATGGTCGTGCCGCGCAGCACCCGGCCGGCCTGCCTGACGCCCCCGTAGTACCAGCCGTAGGCGCCGTGCGAGCCGTGGTAGGAGCCGTGGCCGTGGTCGTCGTCGCAGCGGTCGTCGTCCACGATCGCGTACGACCCGTCCGCGCTCCGGCTGCCGAGATCGACGCAGTCGGCGGTGACCCGTTCGGCGAAGGTGTCCTGGGCGGCGCAGAACCCGACCACCAGGGTGGAGAGCAGGCCCATCGTGCCCAGCGTGACCATGGTGGAGGACAGCTTCTTACCGCCGGCCGGCGGCGCCGGGGGCCTCGCCGCGTAGCTCGCCAGTGGATGCGGCGGCCGCACAGGCTCGCGGCGGGGTTTCGCCATCGGGTTCCATCTCTCGAAAATGTGCGCAAAGCCTACGTTTACGTGATCAACGGAGCAAGTCTTCGAGAAGTTTCTTCCTGCTGCTAAGAGAAGAGCCCCCCTGCGTGCCGGCCTGCGCGCCGCGCGGCCGCGGCGCGCTGGGTAGATTCGCACCTGTGGAACCGGTCGAAGCGCTGAAGAGGATCGCCTTCCTCCTTGAACGGGCCGGCGAGCCGACCTACCGGGTGCGCGCCTTCCGCGGCGCCGCGTCCACCATCGCCGAGATCCCGCGCGACGAACTCCTGCGGCTCGCCCGCTCCGGAGGGCTGAGCGATCTCAAGGGCATCGGCAAGGTCACCGCCCTGGCGATCACCGAGGCCCTGGACGGGCAGGTCCCCACCTACCTGCGCCGTCTGGAGGACACCGCGGGGCTCGACCTGGACGAGGCGGCCGCCGCCATGCGCGCCGCGCTCAAGGGCGACCTGCACAGCCACTCCGACTGGTCGGACGGCGGCTCGTCCGTCGAAGAGATGGCCGTGGCGGCCCGCGGGCTCGGGCACGACTATCTGGCGCTCACCGACCACTCGCCGCGCCTCACCGTCGCGCGCGGCCTGCCCGCGGCCAGGCTGCGCGAGCAGCTGGACCTCGTCGCCGAGCTGAACGGCAAGCTGGCGCCGTTCCGCATCCTGACCGGCATCGAGGTCGACATCCTGGCCGACGGCTCCCTCGACCAGGAGCCCGAGCTGCTCGACCGGCTCGACGTGGTGGTCGCCAGCGTCCACTCCAAGCTCAAGATGGACGCCGGCGACATGACCCGCAGGATGGTCACGGCCATCGCCGACCCGCGCGTCGACGTGCTCGGCCACTGCACCGGCCGCATCGTCCAGGCCGGCGGGCGGCGCGGCGGCCTGCGGCCCGAGTCGGCGTTCGACGCCGAGATCGTCTTCGAGGCCTGCCGCCGGTTCGGCGTCGCCGTCGAGATCAACTCCCGTCCCGACCGCCTCGACCCGCCCAAGCGGCTGCTGCGCCTGGCCTACGAGATGGGATGCCTGTTCTCGATCGACTCCGACGCCCACGCGCCCGGGCAGCTCGAATGGCAGCACTTCGGCTGCGAGCGGGCCGCGCGGTGCGGCATCGAGCCCGGCCGGGTGGTCAACACCTGGACCGCCGAAGCCCTGCTCGCCTGGACCGCCGAGACCGCCACCTGAGAATGGCCTGCGCGTCCGGCGCGAATGTCGGCGGCCCGGCGTAGCTTCGGGATGTGAACCGTACCGATCGGCTCTACGCCCTCATCGAGGAGCTGCGCGCGATCTCCCCCGGGTGCCGGTCCGCACGGGAGCTGAGCGAGCGATTACAGGTGGGCGTCCGCACCGTCGAACGCGACATCGAGGCGCTGCGCAAGGCGGGCGTGCCCGTCCGCGCCGAGGACGGCGGGCGCGCCGGGTACGCCCTCGACGAGCCCGCCGCTCCCGCCCCGCTCGCCCTCACCCCCGACGAGGCGGTGGCCGTCGCCGTCGCCCTCAGCAGGGCCGGAAGGCGTCCCCTGGCGGGCGGGGCCCGCAGCGCGCTCCGCAAGCTCAAGGCCGCGATGCCCGCCCCGGGGACGCCACCACCGCAGGATGGGCCGGCTGAGCCCGCTGAGCAGGGCGAGGCCGTCGAGCCGGGCCGACGGGACGGGCCGAGCGGGCAGAACGAACCGGCTGAGCAGGGGGAAGCGGACGAGCCCGGCGACTGCGGCGGTGAGCCGGCCGGTTCGGCGGCCAGGGCGGCCCTGGCCGAGTACGGCGACGCCACGGGCTTCGTCCACGGCTCCGTCGACGGCTCCGGCGCGGTGGAAGGCCCCGATGCGGTCGACGGCTCTGATGCGGTCGAGGGCTCCGGTGACGCCGGCACCGACCCCAGGGCGGCGCGGGCCGCGATCGCCCGGGTCATCGACGAGGCGCTGCTCCACCGGCGGGTGCTGCGCATCACCTATGACGCCAAATCGGGCGAGGTCACCGAGCGCGACGTCGAGCCCGGGGTGTTCATCGGCGGGCGCGGCGGCTTCTGGTACCTGGTGGCCTGGTGCCGGCTCAGGCAGGACGTCCGGGTGTTCCGGCTCGACCGCATCGCGCGGGCCGCGCTCACCGACGAGCAGGCGCACCCCCGCCGTCCCCTGGAGGAGTACGCCCCGCACATCCCCGACCTGATGGCCAAGGACCAGACCCCCGGCTGACCGGAGGGAGACCGGAAGACGGTCCGCCGTCTCCGCCAAGGGACGGCCCCAACGGCGGCGGGGGGGGGGGGGGGGGGGGGGGGGGGGGGGGGGGGGGGGGGGGGGGGGGGGGGGGGGGGGGGGGGGGGGGGGGGGGGGGGGGGGGTGGGGG